>NYSY01000149.1 GCA_002683215.1 Planctomycetaceae bacterium | reverse complement strand
TGGGGTACCGACGATCCCGCGGCCGATCTGAATGGATCCGGCAACGTCGGTGGCGATGATCTGGGCGTGATGCTGGTGAACTGGTCGTTCTGAGTCGGGGGTCTACAGCCGTTTGATGGGATCCCGGCGCCAAGCGCCCAATCCCACCTGCGACCTAAGATGGAGACTTCTTTGTTGATTCTGTAATAGGACCGTGTAAGTTGTGATGGGCGATAAGAGCGGTGGTTTGTTGTTGTTGTTGTTGTCGCTTCCCGCTCAGGGGCGTGGTGAGAAGGCAAATATGTTTGAATACGCCAATCGTCCCGAGTTCTCGCAATTCCCTCGGCCGAGGTTCTCCGCCATCGCCAAAGCGTTGGTCGGGTGGAAGCCCCGGACGGCTGGTCTCTTGGCGGCAGGATTCTGCTTCGCAGGTCAAGTCATGGCGCACGACGGCGATCCGAAGGGTCGTCCGGATCCCTCGATCCACGGCGAGATCGTTCGCGGTGGCGGGATTGGCTTCGACACGCAGTGGGATGACAGCGGAGATGGAGTCATCTTCTGCGCTCAGATTCCGGTGAACGTGCTCGGGGGGGTTGGAAACGGCGCTGATCTCTGGCACTACGTGTCATCTGCAGGACGTGAATACGGCATCATGACCACGATGGAATCGGTCGCGTGGGTCGAGGTCACCGATCCGTTCGATCCGGTGGTGGTTCACATCCACGAACGTGGTTCGACCTCGTCACTCTGGGGTGATGTCAAGGTCATCGGCGAGTACGCCTATGTCGATGGTGAAGGCGGAGGGATTCTCGTTTTCGACATGTCCGAGATCGACTCGGGAACCGTGATCTACGAGGGGATGGCTGCGGGCGGCAAGGCTCACAACATCGTGGCGTGTCCCGAGGCGGGACTCTTGATCCGAGTCGGTCAGACCGTGCGGTTCTACGACGTCCTCGAAGACCCCGTGGAGATCGAGTTTCTCGGATCTCGTACGGATCGATTCGTACACGACGCCCGGATCATCGTCTATCCGCAGGATGGTCCCGATCCGGATCACCGTGGTGAGATCATTGGTTTTCTCAACGACGGTTTTAATCAAGGCTATGTCGATCCGGGGCTTTCCATCGTCAGCTTCGGTACGCGTGCCGATTTCAATCCACAGGGCGAGACGCTTGGGAGAATCACCTGGGATGAGGGTGGCTACAGCCATCAGTCCTGGGAGAGTGAAGACCTTCGATGGCTTTATTCGAACGACGAGACGTCGCCAGCGCTCAACTCGACGTGGCAGTGCATCGATATTTCGGATCTTGACAACGCATTTCTGGGCGAACAGCAGGCCAACGGGCAAGCAGCGACGAACCACAATCTCTTCGTCCGAGGCGACCTGCTCTTCGCCGCGAACTACAAGGATGGTGTGCGTGTCCTCGAAGCCGATGGAAACGGACTCGAGGAAGTCGCCTTCTTCGATACCTTTCCCGAGTCCGGCGATCCCGGATATCAGGGGTGCTGGGGCGTCGATCCCTTTCTGCCCTCGGGGACCATCCTGGCCAGTGACATGCAGCGCGGGCTCTTCGTCCTGAGACTGGACGAGCCTGTCGCGAACGAACCGGCCATCCGATTCGTGAACGGGCTCCCGGATCGGATCGGTCCGGATGGCTTCGAAGCCGTGGTGGATGTCGAGTCGTTCGATGCCGTGTCGATGTACATGGAATACGAAATGGAATCCGGGGACGCGGGCTTCGTGCAGGGAGAGGCGGATATCGAGCCCGGACGATTCCGGATCGCCTTCCCGGCATCGGTCGACTGTCCGGACCAGATTGCCTTCAGTTTCAATGCCCAGTCCGCGACCGGGGAGTCGTTTTCCGACCCATCCGGCCCCTACGCCGCGACGTATGCCGACACGGAAGTGCTGGCGGATCGATTCGATGGCGACGATCCGACCGGCTGGATGCTCGGGATGCCGGCCGATACGGCAGCCGCCGGGGTCTGGCAGAGTCGTTCGCCCAGCCGACTCGATGATTTCGGGCCGACGGCCGACTCGGGGGGCGACGGTGATTGCTTCATGACCGGAGATGGTTCCGGAGATGTGGATGGAGGGGTGACCACTCTGGTGACCCCGGGCATCGATCCGTTCGGACTGGTCCTGCCGGCCGTTCGATTCAGCCTCTGGCTGGATTTCGAGAGCACCGTTCCTGCAGACGATCGATTCGAGGTCGCGGTGTCCGGCGACGGTGGCGAATCATGGGCCCTGAGCGAGGTCATCACCGCCGCGACCGATGGATGGGAGTCCCGCTCCGTGGAACTTCAGCCGGTCTCCGCGCCGGCGGACGTACGCATTCGATTCACGGCTCGGGATGAAGGGTCGGATTCCACGGTCGTGGCCGCGATCGATCAGCTGGAGCTCCTCGAGTGGATCTGCGACGGTGAGTCTCCGGGCGACATGAATGGTGACGGTCGTGTCGACGGTGAAGACTTCGGGCAGTTCCTGGCCGAGTGGGGCCGGTTCGGTTCGCCGGCGGACTTCAACTACGACGGGATCGTCAACGGCTTGGATCTCGGCATCCTGCTGGGTCACTGGACCGGTTGAGGCGGAGCGATCGTGCTCCGTCTCCCGGTCTGTACGGCATTGAAATCCATCGCTTCCGGGGCATCGGTACTGGACCTCGCGGCCGATCGCGGCGATCATGCACGGCGACGACGTCTTGTCCCATTCGAGACATGACCTTTGAAATCGGTCGTCGTGATGCGGAATCCCCGAACCACTCGGGTTCCGTATCGGTAACACGAAGATGCCGCCCGAGCCATCCGGCCGTTCGGCTGAAGACCCGGAGTGAATGAATGGATCTCGAGGGAATCGTCGAGTTCGGCCGGAAGAGATCGCTCAAGGCGATGGTGATCCGGAACCTCGTTCTTCAGGATCGTTCCCGTGCTGTTCGGGCCTTGTTGGTCAGCGCTTCCGTCGCGGGTCTTTCGGCGGTGGTGGGATGCGAAACCGGCCCGGGGGGTGACGCGGACGTCACCCGGGGGCATGACCATCAGGCGCCGCTCGACGACTCCGGCGAGTCGCAGGCCCATTCGGGCGACGCCAAGGTCGTCCCGACGGAGCCGATCGAGGTCACGGTGCCGGGGACCAGCGTCACGCTCACGATGCAGCCGATCGCGCCCGCCGTCGGGGCTCCCTTCTACGTCGCCACCACGGAGGCGACCTGGGACCTCTACGACGCGTTCATCTTCAATCTCGACACCGATGCCGGCGAGAGCACCGAAGCCTCCGACGCCGTGACCCGTCCGAGCAAGCCCTACGTCCTCGCGGATCGTGGCTACGGCCATGCGGGATACGGGCTGCTGAGCGCCAGTCCGGCGGCGGTGGAGCGTTTCGTCGAGTGGTTGTCCATCAAGACCGGGCGGACGATCCGGATCCCGACCGAGGCGGAGATGCGGTACCTGCTGGAAACGAGCGGCATCGAGGACGCCGACGCGCGCCTTGCGTCCGGGTGGTTCGAGGAGAACGCCGAGTACTCGACGCATGCGGTCGGATCCCGGCCCGTCGACGCCAACGGGATCCACGACATCTGGGGAAACCTGAGCGAATACGCGATCGCCCCGGATGGAACCTGGGTCGTGATGGGCGGTTCATTCATCGACCCCGTCGCCGACGTCGGTCTCGACTACCGGATCCCGTTCACCACCGACTGGAACGCCGACGACCCGCAGATTCCCAAGAGCCCCTGGTGGCTCGCATCCAACGACTGGGTCGGCGTGCGGCTGGCCTGCGACCCTTGAGCCTTGCTCTTCCGGCCGACCCGTTTCGAATTCCGAACCTTGATTCTCGCAAACCGTCAGGAGTCCCCCGATGAAGAATTCCAAGTCCGAAGCCAGTTCCAATGACGGCGTGGGTCGTCGCGCCTTCGTGAAGACCGCGGCTGCGGTCGGTGCCACCGGTCTCGCCATGCCGGTCTGGGGATCGGCCACCGCGAGCGACCGCATCAAGGTCGGGCTCGTCGGATGTGGTGGCCGTGGTACCGGTGCGGCCAATCAGGCGATCAATGCGGATCCGGGCGTGATGCTCTGGGCGATGGGTGACGTCTACGAGGATCGATTGAAGAACAGTTTCAACGGCCTCAAGAACCAGCACGGCACCCGGGTCATGGTGGGAGACGAGCGTCGATTCGTCGGCTTCGATGCGATCGACAAGGTGCTGGACAGCGGAGTCGACGTGGTGATTCTCGCGACGCCTCCGGGGTTCCGTCCGGACCACCTCGAGAAGGCGGTCAACGCCGGGAAGCACGTCTTCTGTGAGAAGCCGATGGCCACGGACATGCCCGGCCTTCGCAAGGTGATGGAGACCGCGAAGAAGGCGAAGGCCCAGGGGACCCAGTTGATGTCCGGATTCTGCTGGCGTTACGCGGCGCCGGAACGTGCGGTGTACGGCGAGATCAACGACGGCGCGATCGGCGAGATCGAGTCCGTCCATTCGACCTATCACACCGGCCCCCTCGGAACCCGGGCGCGAACGCCCGACATGACCGACATGGACTTCCAGCTCCGCAACTGGCAGCATCTGAACTGGCTCTCCGGCGACATCATCGTCGAGCAGGCGGTGCACAGCGTCGACAAGATGAACTGGGCGATGGGCAACCGCCCCCCGGCCAAGGCGACCGCCCTCGGTGGCCGCGGGCTCCGCGAGGGCGCCGAACGGGGCGACGTCTTCGATCACTTCGCGGTGGTCTACGAGTGGGACAACGGAGCCCGGGGATTCCTCACCTGCCGGCAGGTTCCCAACTGCTCGAACGACAACACCGACTGGATCGCCGGCACCAAGGGGATCGGTTTCGTGAACGGCTGGGCTCCACGGCAGTCGAACCTCAAGTTCGCCGACGGGTCGAAGGATTTCCGCTACAAGGGCGGTACGCCGAACATGTACCAGACCGAGCACAACGAGCTCTTCAAGGCGATTCGTGACGGTGAGCTGGTGAACGACGGCGACTGGATGACCCAGTCGGTCGCGATGGGCATCCTCGGTCGGGAGGCGGGTTACAGCGGGCGGACGATCACGTGGGACGAGATCATGAATTCAGACAAGGTCATCGTTCCGGAAGATCCGAAGTTCGGGCCGATGCCGCCTCTCGAGATCCCCGCACCCGGCGTCTACAAGTTCAGCTGATCGAGTTCTCACGGCCATCGCCCCGCATCGTCCTTGAACGGATGGGAGCCACATGCGTCCGATCGCGATTCTCGTCACCGGTCTTCTCGGCCTTCTCGGCTTCTCGCTCGTGTCGCCCGCCTCGGGTGACGTGTCTCCTGCGGCTTCGGGGAGCCCGGCGATGAAGAAGGCCGTCAAGATCGAGATGGTGAAGGAGGGCGGGACGCTCGAGGAGAAGTTCCGTTTGCTGCGAACGCTCGGGTACGACGGCGTCGAACTGCCCAGCCCCAATGCGTGGAGCGTGGAGGAGGTGGTCGCGGCGTCGAAGGCCTCGGGTCTTCCCGTGCACGGGGTGGTCTGCAGCGAACACTGGAAGAGCCCGCTCAATGACGCCGATCCCGAGGTTCGGGCGAAATGCGTCGCGGCGATCCGGGAGGCGATCGCGGACGCGAAGGCCTACGGGGCGTCGTCGGTGCTGGTGGTTCCGGCGGTGGTCGGGAAGAATCGTCCGTACGACGAGGCCTGGCGACTCAGCCGCGCCGAACTGCTCAAGGTGATTCCGGACGCCGAAGCGGCGGGCATCGACATCGCCTTCGAGAACGTCTGGAACAACTTCCTGCTGAGTCCGCGGGAGGCCGCGGCGTACGTCGACTCGTTCGAAAGCGACCGGGTCGGCTGGTACCTCGATGTCGGAAATCTCGTCGCCTACGGCTGGCCGGAGCAGTGGATCCGGATCCTCGGCCCGCGGGTCATGAAGGTCGACGTGAAGGAATACAGTCGCACCAAGCTCGACCAGGAGGGCCGGTGGGCCGGCTTCGACGTCCTGCTGCTCGAGGGCGATTGCGACTGGCCCGCGGTGATGACCGCCCTGCAGGAGATCGGATTCGATGGATGGATGACCGCGGAGATCGGTGGCGGCGATCGAGCCTGGCTGACCGATGTCGCGACGCGAATGGACCGGATCCGGGCATCCGCCGAGTAGGTGGCCCCGGAAAGCGGCGGTGGATCCACCGTCTGAAAACCCAAGATCGGAGCTCCTGCGATGAATGACCGGAATCTTGCTCGACGTGACTTCGTCCGCGCCGTCGGCCTTGCCGCCACGGTGCCCTCGATCGTGGCTGCGGCGCCCACCATCCTCGGGTCGAAACTCGGCCGGGAGGACGTGATCAACGTCGGTCTCATCGGGTGCGGCGGGCGTGGCTCGGGTGCGGCGGTCAACGCGCTCGAGGCGGGCCCGGACGTGCGGATCCACGCGATGGGCGACCTCTTCCCCGATCGCCTCCAGAGCAGCCTCGGCAATCTCCGCAAGCGGGACGACGCCCGGGTGGACGTTCCGGAGTCCCGGCAGTTCACGGGATTCGACGCGTTCAAGAAGGTGATCGGCAGCGACTGCGACGTGGTGATCCTCGCGACCCCGCCCGGTTTCCGTCCTCAGCACTTCGCCGCCGCGGTGGAGGGTGGCAAGCACGTCTTCATGGAGAAGCCGGTTGCGGTCGACGCGACCGGCATTCGAACCGTGATGGAGGCGGCGGCGGCCGCGAACGATCGGAAGCTCTCGGTGGTCGCGGGCACGCAGCGGCGACACGAACAGTGCTATCTCGAAGCGATGGAACGGCTCCATCGCGGCGACCTCGGACGGCTGCTCGCGGCCCGGTGCTATTGGAACATGGGGAGCCTGTGGAACGTCGCCCCCGAGCCCGACCGGAGCGAGGTCGAGAATCAGATCCGGAACTGGCTGTATTACACATGGCTCTCCGGGGACCACATCGTCGAGCAGCACGTGCACAATCTGGACGCGATCAACTGGGCGTTCCAGTCGCCGCCGACCGAGGTCTTCGGCGTCGGTGGGCGTCAGTCCCGGACCTCGGACGAGTACGGTCACATCTTCGATCACTTCGGACTGGAGTATCGATACCCGGACGACCGCTTCGCGATGAGCATGTGTCGGCAGCAGGCGGGGACCGACGGTCGGGTGGAGGAGGTCATCACCGGTGCCGACGGCACGGCGACCCTCACCAGCGGCCGTGCGGTTCTGACCGGACCGAACGCCTGGCGATTCAAGGGGCCGCAACGAAGTCCCTACGTCCAGGAACACATGGACCTGCAGGCGTCGATCCGGGGTACCGGCGACTACCTCAACGAAGGGCAGCGGATCGCGGAGAGCACGCTCACCGCCATCATGGGGCGCGAAGCGGCCTACACCGGAAAGGTGATCACCTTCGAGGATGCGCTGAACAGTGATCAGGATCTGATGCCCAACCTCACGGACTTCACCGACATGCCGACGCCGCCGGTCCCGATTCCCGGCCAGACCAGAATGAACCGAAGCGACGACGTCCGTCCCGGCGACGCATGAGCACCAACCGGATCAAGGAGCGACCGACATGAATGAAACCGGACCAGCAGCACCCGGACCGAGTGGCATCGAACGGCGGACCTTTCTCGGGGCGGCGGGCGGGGCGACGGTGGCCGGACTCGCGACCGGGGTCGCGGCCGGCGATGTCGCGGTGCCGCCCGCGGCGGAGTTCAATCTGAAGTACGCGCCACACTTCGGCATGTTCAACGCGATCAGCGGGGACGGTCTCGTCGATCAGCTCGAGTACGCCCACGATCACGGATTCCGAGCGTGGGAGGACAACGGCATGCCGGGCCGATCGGATGCCGATCAGAAGCGACTCGGCGATGCGATGCGTCGGCTGGACATCGAGATGGGCGTGTTCGTGGCCGAGGGGGATTTCGGTGCTGAGACCTTTGTCAAGCGCGATCCGGCCGTGACCAGGAAGTTGGAAGCGAAGATGACGAAGGCGGTCGAGATCGCCAAGCGGTGTGGGGCGCGTTGGATGACCGTGGTGCCGGGCCGGTACGGCCTGTCCGATTCCTGGGATTTTCAGACCGCCAACGTGATCGAGAATCTCAAGCGATGCGCGGCGATTCTCGAGCCGCATGATCTGGTGATGGTGCTCGAGCCCTTGAATCGCCGTGATCACTCGGGGTTGTTCCTGACCGGTATTCCGCAGGCGTTCATGATCTGCGAAGCAGTGGGCAGTCCGAGCTGCAAGATCCTCGACGACCTCTACCACCAGCAGATCACCGAAGGAAATCTCATTCCCTACATGGATCAGGCGTGGAGCGAGATCGCCTACTTCCAGGTCGGTGACAACCCCGGTCGTCGCGAGCCGACGACCGGCGAGATCGATTACCGAAACGTCTTCCGCCACCTTCACCGGCGAGGATTCAAGGGGATCGTGGGCATGGAACACGGTCTGAGTCTCGGCGGCAAGGACGGTGTGGACCGGCTCATCGAGGCGTATCGAGAGTGCGATCGATTCCGACCATGAGCATCGAGGTCGTTCGCGCCGTGGCGATGCTCGCCACCGTGATCGGCCTGGCGTGGTGCGTCCCGGAGGCATCGGCCGTCGGGGCCGAGGTGCGTGTGGTCGATCGCCGGATGGTGATGGGCACGCCCGCCACCATCCAGGTCTACGCGCCGGACGAGGCGACGGGATACGAGGCCACTCGTGCCGCGTTCGCGCGGATGGCCGAGATCGAGAACGCGCTGAGCGACTATCGGCCGCGGAGCGAGGCGATGCGGCTCGTCGAGCGAGTCGATGAAGCCGTTGCGCTGTCCTCGGACCTGGCGACGGCCCTGATGCGATCCGTCCATTGGCATCGGCGGAGTGGGGGCGCGTTCGATCCCACGATCGGTCCGCTCAGCCTGCTCTGGCGGACGGCACGGCGGGACGGCGTTCCGCCGTCCGCGGCGAGCATCGACTTCGCGAACGACGTGGTCGGCCTCGAGAAACTGGATCTGGACGTCGAGGCGGGCACGGTTCGATGTCTGACGGCCGGACTTCGGCTCGACTTCGGCGGGATCGGGAAGGGGATGGCCGCGGATGCGGGGCTGGAGGTGCTTCGCGCCCACGGCCTGGTTCGGGCCCTGGTTGACGTCGGAGGTGATCTCGTCGCGGGATTTCCACCGCCCGGTGAGGCGGGGTGGCGGGTCCGCATCCGGACCGTGGAGGGTGATGACGGCGAGGTCGTGCTGCTGGAGAACGGCGCGATCGCGACGAGTGGCGACGTGGAGCAGTTTCTCGAGGTGGAACGGGATGGGGCGGTCGTCCGGCTGAGTCATCTTCTCGATCCCCGCACCGGACGTCCGGTGGACACTCGGCGAGAGGTGACGGTGCTGGTCCGAGGGGGGGCCTCGCCCGGTGCCGATGCCGACGCACTTGCAAGTTGTGCGAGCGTCCTCGGTTTCAACGGCTCGATGCGACTTCAGGACGGCACCATCGACGGCTGGATGCGCTTTCACGAGATTCCATCCGGGACCGAAATCGGACGCACCCGACGCATCCTGCTCGCGTCCGATCCGACGTGGGCCCGGGTTGAGGCGCCCGCGGTGCTGGTGGAGGGATTCGAATTCTCGGAGGGCCCGGTGTTTCTTCCGGATGGGGATCTGCTCGTGACGGATCAGCCCCGCGACCGAATCGTCCGCATCGATTCCGACGGTGGCGTGTCGGTCATGTTCGAGAGTGCGCGACGAGCGAACGGACTGGCGATCGCCGGCGATGGTCGGCTCCTCGGGTGTGCGGAAGCCGAGAACGAACTCGTGGCGTGGGATGACGACGGGAGCGTCGAGGTCCTCGCCTCGGGCGGGACGAGTCCGTTCAACGGGCCCAACGATCTCTGGGTCGGGCCGTCGGGACGGATCTGGTTCACCGATCCCTTCTATCGGAGACCCTGGTTCGCGTTCGGGCGAAAGCCGCTCGCGGCGAATGTGCACCGCCTCGATCCCGACGGGACCTGTGAGATCGCGGCGACGGACTTCGTACGTCCCAACGGCATCGTCGGCCGACCGGACGGAAGTCGTCTCTACGTCGCCGATCTCGACGGGGGGCGGACCTTCGAGTTCGCCATCGGGCCGGACGGCGCCCTCGGCCCGCGTCGGATGTTCTTTCCGCTGGGGTCGGACGGCATGGCGATGGCCTCCGACGGCGCCGTGCTGCTCACTGGCAAGGGCGTGCACGTGGTGTCAGCGGACGGGGTCCTGATCCGCACCCTCGTGCCGGAGGAACGCTGGATCTCCAACGCGTGCTTCGACGAGGCCGAGCGACGGCTGGTGGTCACTGCGGTCGATCGGGTGCTCGTGTTCGATTTGCCGGACGACCTCGCCGGCAGCTGGTCGCCGTGATCGAGTGACCCGGACCGGAACAGAGCCGCCCCCTCTCCGACATGCGGGGAGGGGGCTTTGCTTCACGGCGGCGGTTCAGCCGTTCTTCGCCGTCTTGAACGTCTCGATCGCACGGACCCGTGCCGCCTTGAGGTCGACGATCGGCTTCATCGATCCGGGGCCGTCGTACTCCGGAACCCACCGCCGGATGTAGGTCGCATCAGGATCGAAGCGTTCGGCCTGGCGATCGGGATTGAAGATCCGGAAGTAGGGCGCCGCGTCGGTTCCGGTCGAGGCGGCCCACTGCCAGCCGCCGTTGTTGCTGGGGAAGTCGCCGTCGACGAGCTGCCGCATGAAGAACCGCTCGCCTCGGCGCCAGTCGATGAGCAGATGTTTCGCAAGGAAGGTCGCGGTGATCATGCGGACGCGATTGTGCATCCATCCCGCGGCGGCGAGTTGCCGCATGCCCGCGTCGACGATCGCGATCCCGGTTCGTCCGTCGCACCATGCGGTGAATCCGGCCTCGTCGTCACGCCAGCGGACGCGGTCGGTCCAGCCGTGCAGTGGTCGATCCATCGAGAGCTTCGGAATGCCGTCCATCACGTGGCGATAGAACTCCCGCCAGATCAGTTCGCTCAACCAGGTCGAAGGCCCCTCCGCCCAGGCCGCGGGGTCGGGACCGAAACGTTGCGTGAGGACCGTGAGAATTCGACGTGGGGAGATCGAGCCGCAGGCCAGCCACGGAGAAATCGTGCTCGTGCCGTCGAGCGAGGGCGGGTCGCGGTCGTCGTGATAACGCTCCACAGGGCCGTCGAGGAACGCCTCGAGCCGTCGGTGAGGTTCGGCTTCACCGGCCTCGAACGCCGACTCGGGGACGTCACGGAGCGCGGTATCGAGATCGATCTCGTCGGCGAGCGGCGGGCTGGTCTCCAGGGGCGGGTCGGACGTGCGAGGTGGGTCGAGGGGGGCGGGGATGCCCGCCTCGCCGAGCAGGGCCAGCCACTTGCGCTTGAACGGCGTGAACACGGTGTAGGGGGTGCCGGCCCCGGATCGAATCTCCTCGACCGGGAGGATCGTCTGGTCGTGGTGACGTCGAAGATCGACGTTCGCATCGGCGAGCCGGACCGCCACCCGTTCGTCGCGCCGAAGTTCATCGACGCCGAACTCCCGGTTCGCATGAACCTCGGTCGCACCGAGCAGACGGCAGGCCTCCGTGATCACATCCTCGGCGGGCTGTGAGGCCGTCGTCAGGACGCGAAGGTCGACGCCGGCGTCGGCGAGTCTCGGTCGCATCGCGGCCACCGCCCGGAGGTTCATGCCGCGTCGAGCCGGCCCCCAGTGATGGCGGGACCAGAAGGCGTCGTCGATGAGATACACCGCGGTGCATCCATCCGTCCCGCGGTCACGGGCCGTGGCGAGCGCAGGATTGTCATCGACCCGGAGGTCGCCGCGCAGCCATGCGATGGTCCGTCGACTCGCGCTCATCTCGGATCTCCCGGGGTGGATGGTTCGGTCAACCGGATCGCGGCCTCGATTCCGCTTTGCACCGCGGCGTCGATCGATGGTTCACCGAGCCAGTCGCCGGCGATCTCGATTCGATCGGGCGTTTCGGGTCGGGTGGCGGGGGGTGGTCCGATCGGGAGGGCCCGATGGATCGTGGTCGTCGCAAGGTGTCGCCACTTCGTGCTTTCCACGCCGATCATCGCGGCTGCGGTTCGTCCGATTCGCTCGAGATCCGCCGGGCCGAGGTCGGTCGGGCCACCGGGTCGAAGACTGACGGTGAGGCTGTGGCGACCGGCCGGTGCGACGTCGTCGGTCACCGCGGTCGAACTGGCGACGAGATTCACGTCACCTGATCCGCTTCCGTTCAGGACGATGATCGGCTCGAGAATCGTCGCCGCGGGCGTCTCGAAGTGGATGGCGACGGTCGAGGCCCACCGCGGTCGATCTTCGTGCTCGGTTTCGTGGTCCCGGGGCCCGTGGAGCAGTCGCTTCGAGGTGTCCTGGTCCGTCGCGATGATGATGCCGGCCGCTTCGAGTCGTGCTCCGTCGTCGAGCACCACGGCGCCCGCATCGACTGCCTCGATGTTTCGGCCGAGGTCGATCCGATCGAGGATCGGCATCGCCATCGCATCGGCGATCGCCTGCATGCCGCCGCGGGGGAGTTCGGCGGTGCCGCGCGAGAATCGGTCGAGGGTTCTGAGAAAGCGTCCCGCGGAGACCTCAAGCGACTCGTCGAGGAAGACACCACCGAAGAACGGGCGAAGGAAGGCTTCCCGGAAACGTTCGCTGAAGCCGACGTCCCGGATGAACCGGTCGGCGGAGCCCGCCGGATCGGCCCCGGAGGTTGCGCGGACCGCGGCCCGTCGGCATCGCGTTGCGGCCCGGAGGTCTCTCCATCCTGCGAGTCCTCGAAAGACCGCCTGGAACGCACCCAGCGGCGCCCGTCGCGGATCGACCACGCGGATTCGATCCGTTCCGGTCCAGACCACGGCGCCGGGGATGAACGGATCCCGGTGGAGGGAGGCGCGGTCGACGAGTGACTCGAGGACGCGGTAGTTGGACATCGAGACCTGGAAACCGAGGTCGCAGACGAAGCCGTCGACCTCGATCGATCCAAGCCGCCCACCGACCCGGTCCGAACGTTCGAGGATGCGGAACGGATGACCTCGGCGATGGAGCTCGCGTCCGGCGGCGAGGCCGGCGAGGCCCGCGCCGATGATCAGGATGGGGGTTTTCGAGGACATGTTCGATCCATCCAGGAGAAGAGGTCGGAATCACTTGCCGACCATCATCTCCTGAATCTCGCGGCGTGTCGCGGCATCGCGTTCCCAGCGGCCGCCGACGGAACGGGTCTTCATGCCCGCACCGTGGGCCTTCGCCCCGCGGATCTGCATGCACGAGTGCGTGGCCTCGAGCATCACCAGCACGCCGGCGGGGTCGAGGTGTTCTTCGATCGCCTCGCGGATCTGCTGGGTGAGCCGCTCCTGCTGCTGGGGGCGGCGGGCGAGGATCTGAACCGTGCGAGCGAGCTTCGAGAGCCCGACCACGCGGCCATGTTGTGGCTGGTAAGCGATGTGGGCCACGCCGCTGAACGGCAGCAGGTGATGCTCGCACATGCTCGTGAAAGGGATGTTGATGACCATCACGGGGTCGCTGCCGTCCTGCGGGAACTGGCGGGCGAGATGCGCCTCCGGGGATTCGCCCATGCCCGAGAACATCTCACCGTAGGCTCCGGCGACCCGACGCGGGGTGTCCATGAGGCCTTCGCGATCCGGATCCTCGCCGATCGCGAGGAGGATCTCGCGGACCGCCGCTTCGATCCGTGGCTGGTCGAAGCCGGCCGCACGTGAGGCCTCGCCGTCCGCGGTGTCTTCGGCGTCGTCGCAGGTTCGGGCGTCGTGGATCATCCCTCGATCTCCGTTCGGTGCCGCGTGGTCTTCTGGCGGGTCGTCACCCCTCCGGCGGCGACCTATGTCGATTTTCGCGTCGCCGACTCATCCGGATTCACCGATCACGGACGAGCCGAAGTCGAATCGGGCCACGGGCGGTGTCAGGATCGACGGCGCGGCCGTTCTGCAGGAACTCGAGGCGGCCGGCCGCGACGAGGCGGCGTGCGGCGCACCGCACCGCTTCGAGATGATCCCGCCAGTCCGCGGGGTCGATCGTTCGGGCGATCTCCGATGGGCAGGTGGTGCTGCGTCCGGGCCGGCCGCCCAGGCGATCCAGAATGCATGCTTCGAGTCGTCGGTCGGCCGCGCCCGTGCCCGAGCGGCGACACCGATCGGAGCAGTACCGCACGTTCTCCCAGTCACGCGCCCATTTTCGACGCCAGGCGAAGGTCCGTCCGCAGCATTCGCAGGTTCGTCTCGGCAGGGGCGCACGGCTCATCCCGAAATCCCCGCGAACAGGCCTTCGTCGATCGCATCGCCCGGATCAGGGGAGGCGAACGACGGGTCGCGCAGAAGCGTCCCGGCGGCCGCGGCACCGCTCTGGAAGGCGTGTTCGACGCGTCCGCCCAGGCACCAGTCTCCGCAGGCGATCGCGCCGGTCGACGCGTCGATGTGGATCGGTCGGCCGAGCGGTGCCTCGACGAGCCCGTATCGCCAGCGGTGGACCCGGCCGGGGCGGTCGATGGCGATGCCCAAGGCGGCGGCAGCAGCGGTCCGGAGCCGGTCTTCGACGAATTCGGAATCCGCTTCGAGGTTGGTACGAGACCACTCGGGGGTGGCGTTGATGGTCCAGCAGCCGGCGTCGGCGCGGCCGGGGCGGGAAGCCTCGCGTGCCATCCAGCGAATCTCGGGGTTCGGGTCGATCGCGACGTCGAAGCCTGGATCGTGGTCGACCCCGTCGAGGAGCAGAGTCCAGGTCGGATCGAAAACAACCGCGTCGAGCGGATCGGCGTCGATGGTGGCGGTGCGAAGCAGGGTGGCGGCCTGGGGTGCGGGGGCCGCGATGATCACGCGATCCGCTTCGCCGACCTTCGAGTCCGCGTCGTCGAACGCCCGCCAGCCCGTGCTGGTCTTCTCCAGTCGAGTGATGCGTCGGCCGAACTCGACCTCCAGATCACGCTGCAGGTGCCGGACGAGCTCGTTCATGCCCGGCTTCCCCACGAACCATGGTTCCCGCGGGCGTGGAATCACCGAGCCGTCCTGGAGGATTCTTGGATTCCACCGCGCGATGACTCCGTCTTCCTCCCAGCTTTCGGCCGGACGCCGGAGCGTCTCGCCCCGCAGCCGCAGCACCTGGCATCCGTGGTCGTGTCGCGTGCCGTCGCCGCGACGGCTGCTGGAGCGACCCCCCGGGCCGCGGCTCTTGTCGAGCACGGTCACGCGATGTCCATGATCATGCAGGATCCGGGCTGCGTGCGATCCGGCGATGCCGGCGCCGACGACGAGCACGGAGCCGCGCTGGATGCCGCCCCGGACGACCGACCGGTACCGGCCGAGGTCGAGCCGCTTCGCGTGATCGACCGAATTCCGGCCGCGAATCGTGCCCAACACGGGCTGCTCCGGTTCGAAGCCGCGGTCGAAGAGGCCGAGGCACCAGAGCAGACCGCCGATGGAGTTCGCGTCGGATCCATCGAGCGCGTACCGATCGTTGAGGTCGAGCAACCGATCGAGGGCCTCTTCCGGTGAGGCGGTCCACTCGAGCAGCATCTTGCCCCATGTCATCCGCAAGTTGTTGTGCAGTCGACCCCGGCACTTCAACGACTCCTGAGCCAGGTCCCAGAGTCGGTCGCCGGTACGTCCTCTCGCGAGCGTCTCCCACGATCGGCGGCCGGGGCGTTCATCCCGTCGATGGCGATCGAGCGTCTTCCGGGCCCAGGAGGGGAGCGCTTCCAGAGCATCGTGGTTGGGTTGATGAAGGCAGAAATGGTGGGCGAGCTCCCGCCAGACCAGCAGCTCGTCGAGAAACTTCTCGCCGCCTTCGCCGCCGGTCCGATGGGCGTCGCGAGCGATCCGCATCGGAGAGATCATCCCGTGATGCAGGTACGGAGAGAGTCCGCTCACGCCATCTTCATCGATCGCATCGTTCCTTCGCCGGTGGTAGCGGCTCAGGCTCCGGTCGCGAAAGGCCTCCCACCGGGCGTCGGCCGCGGCCATGCCACCACGCAGATCCGGGACGGGACCGATCGAATGGTCGATGTCCCAGTCTCCGATGGTGAGGCCGAGATCGATGGAGGCGAGATCAAGCGTGCCGTTCGGCAGGTCGGCGGTCTTCGCTTCCGGCGCATCGAGCGAAGCCTTCGGCCAATCGCGGTCGAGCCGTTCCTTCCACGACGCCTCAGCGGCCGAACGAAATCGGAACGCTCGATCATGGGTGCCGGCGATCGAACGTATGGGCGCGACGCAGGCGGTGTCCACCAGCATGACTTCACCGGGGACGCAATCGGCGATCGCCGCGGTCCGACGGGGCCAGGGTCGCACCGGCTGGTCTTCTGCAACGAGCAGGCGGGCTCGGTTCGCGAGCTGCCGGAGCCCGGAAGGGCGGCCGGGTGTCGTCGGCGGCGTCACGGACATTCGGATCCCGTGCGAGGCGAGCGAGGCCTGGGTCTCCCGCAATCCCTCGAGCATGAAGCGGGTGTGCCGATCGTTCGCATGGGGATGGAAGCCACCGAAGCCGGCGTGGACCACCAGTGGGAGTTGCAGGGCGCGGGCCGCGTCCGCCGCGACCTCCAGCAGGGGGTTCTCGTCGGTGCGATTGGCGTGGTGAATCCAGCAGACGACCAGGTCACCTCCGCGACCTCGGTCGGCGAACGGGTGGACCCGTTCCCGAAGATGGCCGGGCAGGCGTTGAATCATCTCGTCGAGGTTCATGAGGCCGGCACGCGAAGCGCTCCGAGGCCTCCGTCGATTCCGATGGTCTGGCCGGTGATCCAGCCCGCATCGGGTGAGAGGAGCCAGTCGATGGCGGGGGATACGTCTTCCGCGACCCCGATGCGGCCGAGGGGGTGCATCTTTCTCGAGTGCTCGAGGGCCCGCTCGCTTCCGGTGATCTTGGAGGCGAGTGGGGTATCCACGAGGCCCGGTGCGACGACGTTGAAGCGGAGCCCTCGGGCCGCGTAGGTCGCGGCGGCCGCCCGGGCGAGGCCCTCGATGCCGGCCCCTGCCGCGGCGATGGCCTCGTGATTCGAGAGCCCGGTCCCGGCGGCGACGGTCGAAACGAGTACGACGCTCCCGCCGGCCTTGAGGTGTCGTCCCGCCGCCTTGACGCAGGCGAAGGCCGTCGTGAGCTTGGTCGCGATCGTCTCGTTCCATTCGTCGGTGGAGACCATGTGGGCGGGCTTCAGGGAGATGCATCCGGCGAGGTTCACGATTCCATCCAATGGCGTGTCCTGATGGAGGGTTCCGACCAGCGCGACCGTCGCGTCGGGGTCCCGGGCATCGAGCTGGTGTCGGGACTCGAGTCCGGGGACCGATTCAAGTGCATCAACGTCCCGCGCAGCGCCGATCACGGAGGCCCCGCGGGCCACCAGGCGTTCCACGAGCGATCGACCGATGCCGCCGCCGGCGCCGACCACGAGGATCCGCTGTCCGGCGGGTGATGAAGACGGGGTGATCTGATCGTTCAAGGGCTCGCTCCGGTTCGGGATTGACTCGACGTGCTCGCCGGGTCGCGGCGACTTCTAGTTGTTTCGTCCAAATCCGTGGCGAGTTTCAGCAGGCGGGACGGGACACGGGCCCGCCGAGGTGGGAGAATACGGGCATGACCGAACCGCAGATCGAACGTCCAACCCTGCCCGATCAACTCGCTGCCGTCTGGCGGGGCCTCACGGAAGCCGTCACGAACGGCCGGCACGAATGGCACCTTCCGGTCATCGCCTCGGTCGGCCTCCATGGATGGCCCGAAGCGCGGACCGTGGTGCTCCGCTCGGTGGATCCCGAAGCGAGAACACTCACCTTCCACACCGACCGGCGAAGCCCGAAGGTCCGGGAGATCGAGGCGTCGGGGCAGCTCGCCTGGGCGTTCTACGAGCGAACGAGCAAGACACAGGTTCGGGCTTCCGGGATCACCACGGTTCATGCCGACGACGAGGTCGCGGATGCGGGTTGGGCGAGAACGACCCTCTCGAGTCGACGTTGCTACCTCGCACCTCATCCTCCATCGGGACCGCTCGACGAGTGGCATCCCAACCTCCCGGACGGCCTTCATGCCTGCCGGCCGGATGCCGCGGCGAGCGAAGCGGGACGGGAGAATTTCGCCCTCGTTCGCACCCGGATCGATCGGCTGGAGCGGCTTGAACTGCACCACGACGGCCATCTTCGGGCCGCCTGGCAGTGGAATGAAGCAGGAATCATCGAGGCCGGCTGGCTGGCCCCGTAGGTGATCAGCCTGGATTCGGCCCATCTTGGGCGGCTGACCGCCGGGCCGCGAGGAGAATCATCCCGAACGGCGCCCACCAGATCAGGTCGTTGGTGAGAATGTTCAGGCCGAAGATCCACTCGATTCCGCCCTGCGAGGCGGTCCAGATGAAGCCGATCGGGCCGAACACTTTGCCCAGAAGGCCGACCAGCACGATCGGCCAATGGCGAAGCGGGTCGCTTGCGGCGGCGAGGTAGCCGACCCCGTAGACCCCGATCACCATGCCAAGGCACTGCCAGATCGCCCTTCCCGGGTCCTCCAGGGGAGGCATCCCCAACATCTTGAAGGGAAGATCGGGGGCCAGAATGATCGGGATCCCCCAGACGAGGTTGTAGATCCCGGCGGCGATCAGCCAGCGGGACATCCAGCGTGGGCACTTTGATCGCTGATTCGGCATGGATCGCGGTTCGATGGCAGCCACCTGCAGATGCTGAAGGAATTGCCATTGGCGTCAATCGAAATTTTTATTGGAAAATGTGCACCCCTGAGTTGCGGAGGGCGAAAATCGTGCAATAGTTCTGTTGTCCAGCCGTAGGGAAGCTGGCGTTGTGGAAAAGGACCAACGGAAAAGGGTTTTAAAATATGCAGTTCAAGACCGCTTCAGGCGCTGTCATTGCAGCGTTGAGCCTTGGTGGCGTCGCATCCGCGGAAATCGTGGGCGTCGTCGGCGGGCAGACCAGTGTTCTCCTCGACCTCGAGCTCATCGGCTCGGTGACCGATCTGGAACTCACGGGGCTGAGTGGCGGCGTGATCACGCCGGGCAACCTCGGACCGGATTCGGTCGCGTTCGCGATCACCTCGCCCTATGCGGGGTCCGTTGGCAGCGACTTCCAGTATGACAGCGATTCTTTCATCGCGACGTTCTCCGGCACGATCGCCCATCGGGGAACCATCACGTTCAACGAGTCGATCACGCTCGGAAACTTCGACATCGCCTTCGACGAAGGCCTCGGCGCCTTCGCCGTCTTCGACACGTTCTTCGACGGCACGGGTCTCGGCGCGTTGTTCCAGATCGGCCTCCCGCTCAGCATCGAACCGCTCGAGCAGACCTTCGACGTCTTGGGCGATCTCCTGATCACCCAGAACTTCGCGACGATCCTTCTGGATCTCGGACTCACCGACACCGATCTGACCGGCGCCGACGTCGGAGACGCGTTCGTGCAGGGCTTCAACCAGGCGGTGCCCGGTCCCGGCCCGCTGGTGTTGGCCGCGATCGCCGCGATCGGCGCCCGTCGCCGTCGCCGCTGAAGTGCATGTTGATTCTGAACGCTCCCCGGGGCGACGCAAGGGATTCCATGAATCCAGAGCGAAGAGCCGAGCGATTTTGAAGGGGGAGTCGCCGTACGTTCGGCGGCTCAGCAGGCAGAGAAATAGATCAGGAAAAGGGTCATGAAAATGCGTATGCAGATTGGTTCTCTTTGTGCGGTCATCGCCGCCTCCGGATTTGCGACTACCGCCACCGCGGACATGGTCGAAGTCGTGGGCGGCCAGACAAGCGTGCTGCTCGACCTCGAGTTGATCGGGAGCGTCACCGACCTCGTGCTGACCGGCGTGAGCGACGACACCATCGTCCCCGGCAACCTCGGCCCGGACTCCATCGCCTTCGCGATCACGTCCCCCGATGCCGCCTCGAACCCGACCACCTTCATGTACGACACCGATGACTTCATCACGACGTTCTCCGGCACGATCGCCCATCGGGGGACCATCACGTTCAACGATTCGATCACGCTCGGCAACTTCGACATCGCCTTCGACGAAGGCCTCGGAGCCTTCGCCGTCTTCGACACGTTCTTCGACGGCACGGGCCTCGGTGCGTTGTTCCAAATCGGCCTCCCGCTCACCATCGCGCCGCTCGAGCAGACCTTCGACGTCATGGGTGATCTCCTGATCACCCAGAACTTCGCGACGATCCTTCTGGATCTCGGTCTCACCGACACCGATCTCACCGGTGCCGACGTCGGGGACGCGTTCGTGCAGGGCTTCAACATCCCCGGACCGGGCGGACTCGCCCTGGCCGGTCTTGCGTTGTTCGGCACCCGCCGACGTCGCGGCTGAATCAGCTTGTTCGCAGCAATCAGACCACGGCCCGCCTTCCGGCGGGTCGTGGTTCTTTTTGCGCCGGTCGCCTTTGGGATCCGCGCGCAGTTCAGGTCACGCCGAGAGTTCGCCGAGTGGCAGTCCTCGCGACGAGATCGGGTTGTTCGCCGAATCGGAAGCATGATCGATGGCGATGGGCGGGCGAGGGCGACCGGCGTGAGCACCACGTCTGGCCGACGGCGGCGTCCTCTGACTGCGACGTACACCGCGTGCCGGGGTGGAGTTGCGGAGACGCACGCGGTTTCCGCACGTGGTTTCGAGGCCAGTCCGCCCCGCATCCGCTCGACGCCTCGTCCCCGATCGGGCTGGTGAGCAGGATGCACCGTCGGCCGGGACGGTGGTGTCACCGCCAGATGCGAAACCGCGTCCCCGGGGCAGGGGACGCGGTGTTCACATCGACCTGGATCGGCGACGGTCTGTGTGGTGTCGAGTCACTTCGACTTGGTGGTCTTGCCGAGCGGCTGGATGTCCGCGGCTTGGAAGGCGGCAGGCAGATCGACGTGGCAGGATCGCCCGGTCTTCATGATGTAGTCTTGGTGATAATCCTCGGCCGGCCAGAAGGTCTTGGCGGGCTCGACCTCCGTCACGATCTTTCGGCCGCTGAAGCGGGCGGCGGTGGCGAGTTCGGCCTTGACCTTCGACGCGACGGCCTGCTGCTCCGCGCCGACGGTGTAGATGCCGGACCGGTACTGCGTGCCGAAGTCCGGGCCCTGCCGGTTCAGCTGCGTCGGATCGTGAAGGAAGAGGAAGAAGCGAACCAGCTTCTCGTAGGAGACCTTCTTCGGGTCGAAGACGACCTTCACGCTCTCGGCATGGCCGGTGTCACCGTTGCAGATCTGCTTGTAGGTGGGGTTGTCGATGCGACCCTGCTGGTAGCCGCTCTCGACCGAGATGACGCCGGGGATCTGCTGGAAGCCGTACTCGACGCCCCAGAAGCAGCCTCCCGCGAAGTAGCCGGTCTCGATCGCCATGGGCCGGCTTTCGAGCGGGACCTCCTCGCCCTTCTCGACGAAGGCGAGGGCTTCGCTGTTGAGGCAGTATCGCTGACCGGTCGGCGGGGGGCCGTCGGGGAAGACATGGCCGAGGTGCGAACCGCAACGGGCGCACTCGATCTCGACGCGGACCATTCCGAAACTCTCGTCGGCCTTCTCGGTCACGTGATCGGGATCGAAGGGGGTGAAGAAGCTCGGCCAACCGGTGCCCGACGTGAACTTGTGCTCACTCTTGAAGAGGGGGAGACCGCAGACGACGCAGACGTACATGCCCTCCTTCTTGTTGTCGAGCAGGGTGCCGCAGAAGGCCTGCTCCGTGCCGGACTTCTGGGTGATCCGGTACTGCTCGGGGGTGAGCTTCGACGCGAGTTCCTCCACCCGCGCCCGGGACAGTGGTGTCACGTCGTGGCCCGAGGCGGAGATGCGGCGATCTGATTCTGAGGTCGTCATGGTGTTGGCGTCTCTTCCCGGGGGGTTGAAATTCGGGGCCGCGGTGAGTCCGAGGGCGACCACGGCGGCAGTCGCGGTGGCGAAGAGGGTGATGCTGATGGTCGGATGCATCGAGTTCGTGCTCCAAGGGGCCTTGCGGGGAAGGGCTGGCCGAGCCTCCCGGTCCGGGCTGGGTGTGGGTCCGGTCTCGTCGGGCGTTCGAAACGCCGGTCGACCGGGTCAGTTCGTCGGGAAAACGCCCGTGGATCCATGATCGGCCTTCGTGGGCTCGGATCGCGATGTTTTGAGGTACCGCTTGACGCCCCCGAGGTTCATGGAAATGCCGCCGTCGTCCAGATAGGTCGTTCGTGCGGCCACGGGGACCCCGTTCGCCGCCGCTCGAGCATGGAGATCGGCCCGGTAGGCCGCGACCCGCTGTGGCTGGTCGATCGCGGCATCGTCCACCAGCCGGATGGCGAGCGCGGTCTCCCAGGCGAGTTGGGCCCGGACCCGCTCCAGATGGGCGCCGGGGTCGTCGACCCGCCCGAAGTGCGTGAGCTGGAGCGAGTCGAAGCCCAGGGCGTCGATCCGGTCGAGGGAGGCGTTCCACGCGTCGGGATCGAACTCGGGGGGAGCGAGGGGGAGGATCGGATGGTCGGTACCAGGCACCCGCATGCCGGCCACGTCCCCGGTGAAGCAGGTGCGGCCGTCGTCGAGCGGAATCGACCATGCGTGGTGGTGTCGGGCGTGGCCCGGGGTCTCGATCGCGGTGAACTCGTGCCGCCCGTACCGGACGACCTCGCCATCCTCCGAGGGGTGGATCCGATTCGCGGGGCAGGCGTGCATCTCGCCGAAGAGATGATCGAGCGCGTCGCCGTAGATCCGGCGGGCGCTGGCGTTGAGCTTGGCCGGATCCGCGAGGTGGCGAACGCCGAACGGATGAACGTGGACGTCCGCGCCGTGATCCGCGAACCAGCCCGCCGCGCCGGCGTGATCGAGGTGGATGTGGGTGAGGATCACCGCACGGATCGAGGTGGGATCGACGGAGGCCGCCACGAGCGCCGCCTGCAGCGTGGGGAGCGTGCTGCTCGGACCCGACTCGACCAGGACGGGTCCGTCCTCGGTGCGGAAGAGAAAGGAGGCCGCCGCCTCGGGGATGCCGCGATACGCGAGGTCGATGGTGATCGGTGGCGGGGTCATGACGCCGACGGACCGGGGGTGGCGTCGCCGTCCGCCGTCTCCTTCTTCCCGCCGCCGAATTCCGAGGCGCGTTGCACCACGGTGTAGAGGACCGGCACCATCAGCAGGCTGATCACCGTCGCGGCCAGCATGCCGCCGAAGACCGTGGTTCCCATGGTTCGACGGCTCGCGGAACCCGCACCTTCGGCGACCAGCAGCGGAATGACGCCGAGGATGAAGCTGAAGGCGGTCATGAGCACCGCACGAAAACGAAGCCTCGCCGCCATGGTCGCGGCTTCGGCGGGCGCCACGCCTTCGTCGCGTTTGCTCTTGGCGAACTCCACGATCAGGATCGAGCTCTTGGCGGCGAGGCCGATCAGCAGCACGATCCCGACCTGAACGTAGAGATCGATCGGCAGTCCTGCGAACATCAACGCCGCCACCACGCCGAGCAGGGCGGTGGGGACTGAGAGCACCACCGAGACCGGCAGCGACCAGCTTTCGTACTGGGCGGCGAGGACGAGGTAGACCAGAAGCACCGCGAGGCCGAAGATGGCGGACATCGCGCCGGACGAGGACTGCATCTGGTAGGCCATGTCCCGCCAGGCGAAGCCGGTTCCCGGCGGGAGTTCGGTATTGCCGATCTGAGCCATCAGGTCGAGGGCTTCACCGCCGGAGAACCCGGGGGCGGGCCCGGCGGTGACCCGGGCGGAGGGATAGATGTTGAAGTGGAAGACGTTCTCCGGCCCGAATGTCTGCTTCACCGTGGCCACCGCCGACAGGGGGAGCATCTCTCCGTCGCGATTTCGAATCTCAAGCGCCTCGATGTCCGCGGGGCGTGATCGGAATCTCGGTTCCGCGGAGGTTCGGACCTGGTAGATGCGGCCGAAGGCCGAGAAGTCGTTGACGTAGTACGAGCCGAGATTCGCGCCGAGGGCCTGGAAGACGTCTTCGAGCGCCACGCCACGGGAGAGGACCTTGTCACGATCGATGTCGACGAACACCTGCGGGACGTTCGCGGAGAACGTCGAGAAGGCCTGGCCGATGCCGGACTGCGCGTTGGCGGCGAACACGTACTGGTCGACCGCGCCCTGAAGGACGTCGAAGCCGAGTCCGCCCCGGTCCTGGACCTCGAGGGACAGGCCGGCACTCGCGCCGAGTCCGGGGAGGGAGGGCACCGGGAAGGCGACGACGGCGCCTTCCTGGATGCCGGCGCCGATGCCGTTCAACTGGCGGACGATGTTCGTCTGCCCGAGGGCTTCGGTGGTTCGTTCGCTCCACGGGTCGAACACCACCACGATCGTCGCGGCGTTCGCGGAGGCGGCGCCGGAGAGCAGCGAGTAGCCGCTGATCGCCAGCACGTCCGCGACGCCGCCGATCTCCTCGGCCGACGCGGCGACCCGGTCCACGACCCGCTGGGTCCGCTGGGAGCTGGCCGCGTCCGGGAGCTGGATGTTCATGACGCAGTAGCCTTCGTCCTCCTGCGGGACGAAGCCGGTCGGAAGCTTGGTGAACATCCAGCCGGCGCCCACCACCAGCGCGAGAAACGCGGCCACGGTCAGCGGCCAGATCGCGATCAGCCCCTTCACGGTCGCGGCGTACACCGACGTGACCCGGGCGAGGACCGCATCGAAACCCCGGAAGACGATGTTCTTCCGGTCCGAGGTCGGACGGAGCAGGACGCCGGCGAGGGCGGGGCTCAGCGTGAGGGCGTTGATGGAGCTGAAGACGGTCGCGATGGAGATGGTGAGGGCGAACTGCTTGAGCAGGCTGCCGGTGATGCCGCCGATGAAGGCGGCCGGGACGAACACCGCGAGGAGGACGATGGTGGTGGCGACCACGGGGCCGGAGACCTCCTTCATCGCCTTGAGCGCCGCCTCGCGAGGCGGAAGTTTCTCCTCGTCGAGGATCCGCGTCACGTTCTCGACCACCACGATCGCATCGTCGACCACGATGCCCACGGCCAGCACGAGCCCGAAGAGGGTGAGGAGGTTGAGGCTGAAACCGAGGGCCAGCATCACCGCGAAGGTGCCGATCAGCGAGACCGGGATGGTCACGGCCGGAATCAAGGTCGCGCGGAAGTTCTGGAGGAACACGAAGACCGTGAGGATCACGAGTCCGATGGTGATCAGCAGCGTGGTCTGGAGTTCGGCCAGACTGGTTCGAATGATCAGGGTGCCGTCGTAGACCACCTTGTAGCCGACGCCCTCCGGGAAGGCCTTCGACAGCCGGTCCAGGGCGGCCATGCAGCCGTCCGCCACGTCGATCGCGTTGGCCCCGGGCAGCTGGTAGATCGCCAGCGTCGCGGCGGGCCTTCCACCGAGGGACGACGCGAGGTTGTAGCTTTCGGAGCCGAGTTCGATGCGGGCGACGTCCCGGAGCTTGACGAGGGTTCCGTCCTTGCCGGTACGAAGCACGATCTCCTCGAATTCGGCGGCGGTGTTGAGGCGCCCGGTGGTGGTGACCGTGTAGTCGAAGACCTGACCCGCGGGGGCCGGTGCGGCGCCGATCCGACCTGCGGCGACCTCCGCGTTCTGGGCCCGGATCGCCGTGACCACCTCGTTGGTGGTCATGCCGAGGGAGCGGATCGTCTCCGGGTCCAGCCAGACCCGCATGCTGTAGCGGCCGACGCCGAACGTCTTGATGTCGCCGACGCCGGAGACCCGGGTCAGTTCGTCGCGGAGCTGGGCTTCCGCGTAGTTGTTGAGAAACAGCGCGTCGAACTCGCTGCCCTCGTCGGCGATGATCGAGGCGTAGAGAATGATGTCGGTCGACTGCTTCTTCGTCATCACGCCCTGTCGCTGGACCTCCTCGGGCAGTTTGGGGATCGCGGAGGCGACCTTGTTCTGCACCAGGACGTTCGCGGTGTCGAGATCGGTCCCGACCTCGAAGGAGACCGTGATGACGCAGGAGCCGTCGCTGGCGGAGACGCTGCTCATGTAGAGCATTCCGTCCACCCCGTTGATCTCCTGCTCGAGCGGTGTCGCGACCGTCTCCCCGATGGTGGAAGCGCTGGCGCCCGGAAACACCGCGGAGACCTGGATGGTCGGCGGGGCGATGTTCGGGTAGCGGGCCTGCGGAAGCGCGGTGTAGGCGATCGCACCCATGATCAGGGTGACGATGGAGATGACCGAGGCGAAGATCGGCCGACGTATGAAGACGCTGCTCAGCATGGGCTCAGGCGTCCCCGTTGGTGGGTTCGGTCGATCCGTGCATCGCGGCGGCCGCGGGATCGATCAGTTCGAGTGCCTCTTCGAGCGACACCGTGACGGGAGAGACGGTCGAGCCCGGTCGGGCCCGCAGGATCCCGTCGACGATCACCATCGAGGCCTCGTCGAGTCCCGCTTCGATCTCCTGCAGGCCGTTCAGACTCGCACCGACGGTGACGCCCTGTCGGGCGACCACGTCATCCTTGTCGATCACGAAGACGTAGGCCCCCGCCATGTCGACGAGTACCGCCGATTCGGGAAGCGCGATCCTGTTTCGTGACGGTTCCGCGAGCCGAGCCCGGACGAAGAGGCCGGGGCGAAGCAGGTCCTCGGGGTTGGGGACCACACCTCGAATGGACACCGTGCCGGTCTCGCGGTTGATCTCGGGAGCGGCGAAGTCGACCACGCCGGGGTGCTGGTAGACCTCGCCGTTCGGAAGCACGATGTTGAATTCGTAGTCGCCACGCCGATCGCTCTCTCGTCCGGCTTCACTCATGCGGCGGCGGTACTCGAGATAGGCCGTCTCGGGCAGCGAGAAGTAGACGTTCATCGGATCGATGCTGGTGATCCTGGCGAGCAGGGTCGGCTCGCCCCGGCCGACGAGGTTGCCGACGCTGACGAGGTCCTCGCCGATCTGGCCCGCGATCGGGGACTTGATCGTCGTGTAGGCCACGTCGAGCCGGCTCCGCGTCACCTGTGCCTTCGCCTGTTCGACCTTCGCGGCGGCGACCTCCACGTTCGCCTCGGCCTCGAGGATCTCGATCTCGGTCGCGGCACCCTTGTCGAAGGCGACCTGGTACTTCGCAAGGACCTGGCGGGTCAGTTGCAGGCTCGCTTCGGCGCTTCGGAGATCGGCATCGGCGATGGCGAGGTTCGCGTCGTATTCGTCGGATTCCAGCCGGAAGAGGGTCTCGTCGATCTCGACCTTGTCACCCGGTGTGAATTCCCGGGACTGGAGGAAGCCGGAGATCCGGGCCCGGACGTCGACGGTCTCCACTGGTTCCACCGTCGCGACGATGTCCCGGTACGGCTCGAACTGCCGAATCTCCGGGTGGATGGCCGTGACCTTCGGCGGCGGCGGTGCCGCGAACTCGTTTCGCGCCTCCTCGCAGCCCGTCACGGCGATCGAGGTCGTGAGGACCGGGATCGTCGCGATCAGAGAGAGATGCCGGAGGGTCGGACGGTGAGTTCGATGGAGGAGAGGTATCACGCAGACCATGATATCCGGGGTGGATCAATCCGTCGGTGCGAGCAGATGCGCCCGGAACAAGTCGCGGATCCGTCGATATTCGTCGAGCCAGCTCGAGGGCGTGCGGAATCCATGCGGCTCGACCGGATAGATGGCGACCTCCCAGTCCTCCTTCTCCAGTTCGATCAATCGTTGCGCGAGCCGGACGGTGTCCTGGAACGGGACGTTGTCGTCCACCATTCCGTGGCAGATCAAAAGCGGTTTCTCGAGTCCTGCCGCGTGTTCGATCGGCGAGCTCCTGCGATACGCCATCGGATCCGCTTCGGGTGTGTTGAGGATGTTCGCGGTGTAGCCGTCGTTGTAGTGGGACCAGTCGGTCACCGGACGAAGGGCGGCCCCGCAGGCGAAGCGATCCGGTCGGGTGAATAGTCCCATCAGCGTCAGAAATCCGCCGTATGAACCGCCGTACACGCCGATCCGTTCCGGATCGACACGATGGTTCGCTTCGAGCCACGCGATGCCGTCCTCGAGATCGTCGAGCTCGGGCGGTCCCATGTTCCGCGCGATCGCGGTCCGCCAGTCGCGGCCGTAACCGGCGCTCGCCCGATAGTCGAGATCGAGCACCACGAACCCCTCGCGGGCCAGCAGGTCGTGGAACATGCCCTCCCGAAAGTACCGGCTCCAGCCGCCGTGGGCGTTCTGGAGATACCCGGCACCATGAATGAACAGGACGGCGGGGCGGGTCGTCGTGGAATCGTCGTTCGCCGAGTCCGGCGGCAGATGGAGCCGGCCCCGGATGGGACGACCGTGCCGGCCGGGGATGTCGACGAGGATCGGAGGATGACGTTCCATCGCATCGAAGCGTGCGGTGGTGGAATGCGTGAGGGGCGGGGTGCCGGACGCCGGCGCGGCGGTCGATCGGACGTGAAGCTCCGCGGGCGCCTCGATCGTCGAATGCAGGAAGAGGAATCGCTCGCCATCCGGACTGATCGCGAACGACTCGACCATGCCGGGATCATCGACCATGGTTTCGGACCAGCCGGTCGACGGATCGACCCGTTCGAGTCGCCAGTGGCTCGGGTCTTGTCGATTCGACCGGTACCAGAGCGTGCCGTCGGTCGGGTGGCGTCGTACGCCGCGGACTTCGAACCGACCGGCCACCAGTGGTTCGACCCGCCCGGTGGGACCCGCGGGGGATTTCGGTTCGGTCGTGACGTCCGAGTCGGCGGGCGGGACCTCGGCGGCTTCGTCGCTCGGCGTCGGTGGATCGGTCGGTCGCCAGGCCATGAGGTCCGACCAGCCGAGCCCTTCACTGAGGAACCAGAGGGTGTCGCTGTTTCGCAGCCACCCCATCTCGTTGAACCGCCAGCCGATCCACGCCGGATCGTGGAGATGTTCGACGACGGTGGTTTCACCGCTTTCGATCGCGATCTCCGGCGCCAACACCATGATCCATCGATCCTTGTTGTCGAGGCTGCGGGCCTGGATCGCGGCGAGCGTTCCGTCATCGGACCAGATCACCATGTTGATCGCGAGCGGTCGCGGGTCCACGGCCTCCGGGGGTTCGGAATCCGACGTCGTCGCGGCGGGTTCGGCGAGCCGTTCGATCCGGGACCGCAACGACGGCGGGGGCGCCGGGGTGTCGGGGGTCGGCTCGGAGGCGTCCGGCTCGGGGTTCGGGGTCGTCG
The DNA here is from genome assembly GCA_002683215.1 of Planctomycetaceae bacterium. Taxonomy (GTDB): domain Bacteria; phylum Planctomycetota; class Phycisphaerae; order Phycisphaerales; family SM1A02; genus UBA12014. The sequence continues at coordinate 6,561 of NYSY01000149.1, read as the reverse complement.
CCTCGATTGCGTCTCGCCAGACCGTGTTCTCCGCGCGGATCGCCGCGAGTCGATCGATCCGGCGGTCGGGGAGCTCGTCGAGGTCGATCTCCCGAACCAGGGCTTCGGTGAGGTCGATCAGAAACAGCCGTTCCGGGGTGCGGGCGGACGTTCCGACCTTGGGGCGAATCGACCGGACGTCGACGTATCCATCGTCGGTGACGAAGACGGGCATGTCGTCGTTCCGGCGGGTGGATCGTCCTGCGGGGGCGGTCTCGAGCAGCATCCATCGCGCATCGGGTGAGAGATGGCGTCGCGTCTCGCGAAGGCCGGGGTCGAGTCGGATCGGACCGATCACATCGTGTTCGCGGTTCTCGCGAATCGCTTCCGACCGGATCCGGGCCGCCTCGGTGCGCTCGGCTCGATCCCGCAACGTGTCGAAGAGCCGGCGCTGATCGGCGGCGAGTCCGATCGGCGCGGGCGGCGCTTCAGAGGGGTCTTCGAAGCGGATGATGGCTGGCTCGGTCTCGTGTCCGTGATCGAGGTCGCGGAGGATCGTCCGGCCGTCGCGTTCGAAGGCGATCCTTCCGTCGGCGAGAAAACGGGGGTTCGATTCCCGACTCGTCGTCCGGGTGATCTGCGTGAAGTCGCCCGTCGTCGGATCGAAGCGGAGCAGATCGCCGTCCCGGGTGGTGATCATCGAAGTTCGGGTGGGATTCCAATCGCCGATCTCGACGATTCGATCCGCCGTCGCATCGTCGAGCCGGATCGTCTCCCCCGTCGTGGGATCGAGGTTGAAGACGTCGCGTTCCCGGGTCGTGCCGCGACGTCGATCGAAGTGGATCGATCGACCGTCCGGTGACCAGCGGGGGCGTTCGGGGGCGGCGCCGATCCACGCCGGATCCGACATCACCGTCTCGAGGGTGAGGATCTCCTCGGCCGCCTTGGCCGCGGGTGTGCCAGGCGTCGGTGGTGGGGCTGGTCCGTCGGGGAGCGAGGGCTGGAGGAGGAGCGACAAGAGGATGGCGAACGTGTTCATGGGGGGTCCAGTCACAACCGGTGACCGTGGATTCGGCCTCCGCCGCCACGAGGGCGTGAAGTGCATCATGTACGAGGACCGGTTTCGTTGCACGGGCGCCCGAAAACACGTCCGGTCGGGACGCCGGAGCGAGTAGCATTCTCGAACGTGGACCGTGACCCGCCCAACCCCGAGCTCGACGAGATCGCCTCGTTGTCACCACGCCGGCGAGCCCTGATCCTGGTCGCGATGACCGGCTCCCTGTCCATGATCATGATGGACACCACCGTGGTCGGCGTCGCGCTGGCGGAGATCGGCAGGGACCTCGGCCTGAACGAGTCCCACCTCGCGTGGGTGGTGAACGCGTATCTCCTCGCCCTCGCGGCGTTGATCGCCCTCGGGGGCCGGATCGGCGACCTCGTGGGTAAGAACCGGGCGTTCATGGTCGGTGTGACGGTGTTCGCGCTCGCGAGCCTGTGGTGTGGCCTCGCGACGTCCGGGACGATGCTGATCGCCGCTCGCGTGCTGCAGGCGGTGGGGGCGGTGCTGATGCAGCCCGCCTCCGGTGCGATCGTCATCTCGACCGCGGCCCCCGGGCGCGAGGGCCGGACGATGGGGATCTACATCGGGATCTCGATGCTGTCGCTCGCGATCGGGCCGGTGCTCGGGGGAATCGTCACAGAGCGCTTCGGCTGGCACTGGATCTTCTTCATCAACCTGCCCATCGCCGCGATCGCCCTCGCGCTCGCGGCCTGGGCCCGCCCGCCGGCGATCCGGTCCACCGATCGTGCCATCGACGCGCCGAGCATCGCGATGCTGGTGGTGTCGCTGCCGCTGCTCGTGGGGGGGATTCAGGAGACGGGGGCCTCGGAACTCGGCCGATGGATCCCGTACGGCATGATCGTCGCGGGGTTGCTGGGGCTGCTGGCCTTTCTCCGCCGGCAGGGCCGCGTCGACAATCCGGTGCTGCAGATGAAGCTGCTTCGCGATCGCGGGTTTCTCGCGGACGCCTCCATGCTCGGCCTGATGCAGTTTGCGCTGACCGGCACGGTGATCCAGCTGTCGGTGCTGCTCCAGTCGACCTTCGCGCTCGATCCGGAGGCCGCCGGATTCGCCACCCTGCCGTTGATGCTTCCGGTGCTGTTCTTCGTCCAGATCTCCGGCCGGCTCTACGACCGGTACGGCGTGCGAAGGCTCGCGATCCCCGCCGCGATCGCCGCGTCCGCTTCGGTGGTCCTGCTCGGCGTCGGATCGCTGACCACGTCGATGTCCGTCCTCGTGGTCGCGATGTTCCTGCTCGGATGCGCCATTCCGTTCGTGAACATGCCCAGCAACACCGATGGCATGCGCCGGATCGACCCCGTGAACCGGGGGCAGGCTTCGGGGGTGCTGCAGACCTTCCGGATGTTCGGTTCGACGCTCGGGATCGCATTCATGACCGCGATGGTCGGGAATGTGGGCCGGCGGGACGTCGATTCCGCCGCGGCCTGCGACGGCGTCGACCCCGGCGTGGTGGCGCGGGCCGGCCGGGGTGACCTCGGCGATCTCGCGACGCTGGTCGCTTCGGCGCCCGATGCCTGCGTCGAATTCGTTCGCACCGAGATCGCGCGGGGCATCGGATGGGGGTTCGTGTTCGCGGGTCTGGTGGCCTCGCTCGCCACGGTCGCGGCGATCGCGTGGCGACCACCGGCTTCGAAGGCATCCAGGTCCGGGGATTGACGGCGGAACGCCGGTGCGGTCTCAGTCCGCGGCCGGCGGGGGAAGTTCCTTCGGACGCCACGTTCCAAGGTGGGTGGCGTCTTCGCCGGACCAGTCGGTCCACGTGGTGGTGGAATCGGGAATCTGGAAGACCGACAGCGTCGCGGTCGGGCAGTGGATCGGCGTCGATGCGAGCCGGGTCATCAACGCTTCCATGCCGGGATTGTGAGCGACCACGAGAAGTCGTCGGGCGTCGCCACCGAGTTCGTGAACGGTCTCGAGGATCGATTCCGGCGACGCGAGGTAGAGCGTTCGAGTGGTGGTGGTCGAGCCTTCGAAGCCGCTGGCCTCGGTCAGGCCCGCGACGGTCTCCCGGGTCCGGCACGCGTCGGACGTGAGGATACGATCCGGAATCCGGCCCAGTTCGCGGCAGAGGTGTCCCATGCGACTCGCCGCGGCGATGCCGCGGGCGTTGAGCGGGCGATCGTGGTCCGCCATCGCCTCGTCCGCCCAGGAACTCTTCGCGTGTCGGAGCAGGAGGAGTTCGATCGATGGTCGCGGCATGGACGAAGGGCTCCCTGATCAGCGGGGGCAGACGCCCCACGCCCCGATCAGGATACCGACGTCGGCGCCGTCGACGGTGCCGTCGCCGTCGAGGTCTCCGGTGCAGCTGCCCATGGCGGTCTGGATGATTTCGAGGTCCGCCCGGTCGACCACGCCGTCGTAGTTGAGATCCTCGCGGGCGAAATGGGTGGTCGGATCGCAGTTGGTGGCGGTCCCGACCGGGCAATCGCCGGAGAACCCCATGGGCAGCCGGCGGTTCATGAAGCAGAAGAAGTTCTTGTAGTCATGGACCACGATCGGATTCGTCGCCATCGTCGAACCGTGACCGCCGGCGGCGAGGGTGGAGACCGCGAGGTCGACCTGGGCATCGAGGTAGGTGATGTTCCCCTGCAGGTTGGGTTGTCCGAAGGAGATCTCGGAGGCGTGGGCGACGCTCGGATCGGTCTCGATCGCGATGGAGAAGTCGCCGGCGCCGCTCGCGGCGCCGTCGGCGAAGAGCGTCGACCAGGCGATCATCCCGTAGCAGTCCTGCATGTCCGAAGCCTGCCGATTCCAGCAGTGGAGGCAGATCGCGGCATCCGACGCGGGCTCGCAGATCGTCTCGTAGCAGGCGACGTTCCGGTAGGCCATCAGGATCGACGCGTCAAGGTAGTACTGCTGCAGGCAGTCGGAGACGAACATGGTCCGGGTCCCGCCACCGGGCAGCGGGCACGAAAGGTGGAAGTCGTCGCTTCCGGTTCCGGCGTGCAGTCGCATCGGAAGGAAGGCGGTCAGCCGCAGCCTCAACCCGTTCGATTCGGTGGCGTTGTATTGATCGACCAGGTTTCGAATGGATGCGAGCGCGGCGAAGTAGGTCGGCATGTCCGCGGGTGTCGACGGTTCGAAGTCCATCCACATCTCGAGATGACCGCCGAGGTTCGTCGCAAGCGTCGTCGCGTCACCGGGCGTGAGGTTCGCGAGGTGGTCGACGATCGCCTGGGCGTCGGCGACGCCGCAGTCCGCCGAACCGCAGTGGATCATCGAGAATCCGGGTGAGACGCGGACCGGCGGGCTGGCGGTCGCGAAGTGGATCGCCGCCGCGGTGAACGCCGAAGCGTAGTGCTTGAAGTAGCCGTCGCTGCAGTCCTTGTAGATCGTGCCCCCGAGGCCGGCGGACGCGTCGCCGATGAAGTCCTTGAACTCCTTCCACGCGTTGTCCGCCGCTGGCGCCGCGGCGAGCCCGAACGCGGTGTTGTCCCACACGATGATGCCCTTGCGGGTCGACGGCGGATCTGCCGTCGCGGGCACCGCGGGGTGGAGCAGGGTGACGAGAAGCATCGTGAGAAGGGATCGGATTCGGATCGTGGGCATGGGGGCTCCGGTCGACGTGGTGACTTGACCGTTGTGGTATCGACCCTCGGCCCGCGCGACGCCCGTGGATTCCAGCGGTCGATCGGAAAACCTCACTCATCGAGGCGTCCCGGGGGGTTGCAGCCCGCGATCAACCCGGGCAGGGTCCCCAGGCGGCGAGGATCAGGCCGAGATCGGCACCACCGGTGGTTCCGTCGCCGTCGAGGTCGGCGTTGATGGTTCCCCACGCCGCCAGGAGCAGGCCGATGTCGCCGCCGTTCACGATCCCGTCGCCGCTGAGATCGGCGGGGCAGGGATTCGCCGGTGGCGTGTAGCGAATGGGCCGATCGCTCCAGCGGATCGCGATCAGGTCACCGCTCACCGGGTCGGCGGTCATGCTCACGATCGCGCCGGCGGACTGATCGAACATCCGGATCGAGGTCGGGCGACCCTCCTCGTCGAAATCAAGAACCCGGATCCAGCGATGGATGTAGTCCGCGAAGAAGAGTCCCCGCCATTCGGCGGGCCAGCGTGGGTCGTCCTGCAGCACGCCTCCGGTGATGGAGTTCGAATTGAACGGCACGCCGGTGATGGGGCTCTCGGGGTCGATCACCGAAATGGTGGTCGGGGCGTTTCCATCGAAGGTCGCCGCCCGCGTCGCCGCGAAACCGTGCTGGGCATCCAGCAGGGGGCGGTGATGGCTGAAGGTCGGCGGATCCGTCAATGGGGTCGAGGGAAGATCGGGGGTGTCGAGTCGGTCGACGTTGGGCCCGGTCGGAATGATGGTGCGGAGGGTGATCAGGTGGTCGCCCGCGGTGAGATCCGCGGAGAATTCGACGGACCGCCAGTTCGCCCAGTCGCCGGTCGGGGGGATGTCGAGCGTGGTCAGCATGACGCCGTCCACGTCGACCGCGATCGGCCGCGAGTCCCCGCCGCCGTTGGCGAATCGGACCCGGAAGGAACGAACGCCGTCCGTGGGACAGTCGACCTCGAAGTCGATGGTTTCGCCGGTCGAGAATCCGAAGTCGAGATATCCCTCGCCGGTGAACCCGGTGACCTCGTTCTTGAAGGTCGGCCCGTCCCAGGCGACGGGGAATCGCCACGCCGGCGCGCAAGGGTTGGCGGGCCGCTGGTCGTCCGGCGTGTCGTGCAGCAGGAGATCCCGGAATCGGAAGCCCACGGGGCAGTCCTCGCCGCCCCGCGGATTGACGCCGGTGGGGTGCATTCGGCCGGTCGCCCAGAATCCGGCGTCGATGTCGTGGCCCTGGTAGAGCGGCCAGCCGTTGTTGAGGGCGGGCCCGTCGATCACGCCGATCTCCTCGAAGGAGCCGGCGCCGACGTCGCCGTATGCGATCGATCCGGGATCGCCATCCGCGGGATCGGTGCTTCCGGTCCCCGGAACCAGCGAGATCCGAAACGGGTTCCGCAGCCCGAGGCTCCAGCCGCGGCTTCGCGGACTTCGCGGCGACTTGGGGTCGAACCACGGATTGCTCGGGACCCCGAACCCGGATTCGGGATCGAGCCGGAGCAGCTTTCCGCAGAGCGTGTCGATGTACTGCGCCCGGAACGCGCCGAGATCCTGATCCGGGGTGATGATCCCGTCGGCGAGCGCCTGGTCGATCCAGCCGCCCTCCACCTGCCCGCCGGTGTCCACGCCGAAGTAGCTCGCGGAGTCGCCCATGCTCGCGATCAGGGTGCCGTCGGTTCCGAAGACCAGGCTGCCGACCGCGTGGGACTGATGCAGGATCGGAAGACCGTCGGTGATCGAACCGCCCACCAGCACCCGGCGTGACTTGGGGTCGATCGTCGATCGCTCGCTCGCCTCGGTGGCTTCGTATCGGGTGATCCGACCGATCGTCGCGGCGAAGTACTCGTCGACGTCCGGGTCGTAGTTCGGGGTTCCGAAGTTCAGGAGGTGATGGCGATCGACCACGTACATGAGATAGATGCGGCCGTTGTCGAGGAACGCCGGA
>NYSY01000148.1 GCA_002683215.1 Planctomycetaceae bacterium | reverse complement strand
GTCGCGTTCGGGTTGCCGTCCTCCTGCCCGAGCATCCGGACGTAACCGCCGACGGGAAGGAGTCGGAGGGAGTACTGGGTCTCCCCGAGGCCCTCCTTCTCCATCTCTTCGTCGCTGAGCTCGATGGGGAATCGGCCAAGCCGCTTCTTGACCACGTCATCGCACGCCCCGAATCGGAATCCGACGCCGCCGCGGTAGCTGGCGACCACCGGGCCCATGCCGATCGCGAAGCCATCGGCGCGGATGCCCGCCCAGCGAGCTGCGACGAAGTGACCCAGCTCGTGGAGGGCGATGAGGAGCCCGAAGCCGAGAATGATCAGGAGAATGTTGCTGCCGGTGCCGAGAATGTCCACGCGGGATCCTTCGTTGGTTCCCGTTCGGGAACGCGGAGGGCTGGGTCGAACGGAAGGTCGGGTCCAGAGGATAGCGGGGGAGCGGGACGTCTTCCCGAGTGAGTTCGACGGTGGGGGCGTTCGGGTTCGCGGGTCGGGCGAACTCCCGGTCGAAACGCAGTTCAGGCGTTGATGGACGCGTGGGTGCGGGCGGCGTCCCGGGCGGCCCGGTCGGCCGCCATGACGGCCTCGAGATCGGACGCCGGGCCGGTCGGGACCAGATCGATCACGTCGGCGACGACTTCCGCGATCCGTCCGAAGGCCATGCCGCCGGCGCAGAAGGCTTCGGCCGCGACTTCGTTCGCGGCGTTGAAGATCGCACCGGCGGTGCCACCGGCGCGAATCACGCCGCGGGCGAGTTCGATGGACGGAAACCGGTCGTGATCGACCGGTTCGAAGACGAGTTCCCGCAACGACCGGTAGTCCAGAGAGGGAGCGCAGCCGGGCACCCGGATCGGATGGCAGAGGGCGTACTGGATCGGCATCCGCATGTCCGGGGGCGACAGCTGGGCGAGCGACGAGCCGTCGAGGAACTCGACGAAGGAGTGCACGATCGACTGCGGATGGATGATCGCCTCGAGCCGGTCCGCGTCGATTCCGAACAGCCAGTGGGCCTCGATCAGTTCGAGCCCCTTGTTCATCATCGTCGCGGAGTCGATGGTGACCTTCGGCCCCATCTTCCAGGTCGGGTGGTTCAGCGCCTCCTCGACCGTCGCGTTCCGGATCCGATCCGCGGACCAGGTCCGGAAGGGGCCGCCGGAGGCCGTGAGGACGAGTCGGGAGACTTCCCGGGCGTCACGGCCGGAACGAAGGCACTGATGCAGCGCGGCGTGTTCGCTGTCGATCGGAATGATCTCGACGCCGGCTTTCGCGGCCGCGGCGGTCACCAGTTCGCCTGCGGCAACCAGTGTTTCCTTGTTCGCCAGGGCGACGTCGCAGCCACGCTCGATGGCCGCGAGGGCCGATGGAATGCCGGCGGCGCCGACCATCGCGGCGACCACCAGGTCACCGGGCCGTGCGACGTCCTCGACGAGTCGGACCGCGGCGTCCGCGCCGGTGCGGACCGAACGACGGGATGACAGTTCCTTCGCTGCGTCGGGGTCCGCGAGGGCCACGTCCCGGACCGAAAACCGATCGGCCTGCGCTTCGAGGGCGTCGCCCCGGCGGCCCGCCGCGAGTCCCACGACCTCGAAGGTCGGCATCGATTCACCGGGCCGCGCCTCGGCGGCCGCGAGATGGGCGACGACGTCGAGCGCGCCGACCCCGATGGAGCCGGTCGACCCGAGAATGATGATCCGGCGGGGATCATCCGATTGGACGATGTTTCGAGACGGCTGCTTCATCCGAAGAGGGAATTCCTCGATTCCATGCACCGGCCGCACTTGTGATCAGCGATCACTCGGGCTCGACTGTCCAGGGGATCGACGCTGGTACCGGCCGCCGTAGAGCGATCGCTTCTTCGGCTTGATCGGGACCGCGGCGGTCTCCACGACCGCGACCGCGTGTTCCGACTCGTCCGCATCCGGGCCGCCCTGTTCGTCGTCGCTCCCGAGGTCTTCCGACGCTCCGGTCGCCCCGGGCGTCGACCGAGGTTCCGCCGAACCACCTTCATCCGAAGGCTCGTCCGAACCCTCGGCGGAATGCCGAGCCTCGTCGACGCCGCCTTCGGCGTCATCGTCGGACTGTCGCCGTCGTCGGCGGCCACCACGTCGTCGTCGGCGACGCTTCTTTCTCGGTTCGCCGCCTTCGCCCTCCTCGCCGCCTTCGCCGTCCTGCGGCGTCGCCGGGGCGTCCTCGGTGGTCGTCGAAGGCGTTGCATCCTCGACAACGGGTGATTCCGGGGGATCGGGCGCGAAGAAGCTCCGGACCACCCCGACGAATTCGCCGGGAATGGAGGACATGTGGTTCTTCAGCTCGAGCGTTTCGAGCTTCTCCACGACCGCGGCGAGGATCTCCTTGCTGGTGATCTCCAGTTCCTTCGCGAGCGCGTGGACTCGAATCGGTGATTCGGGTTCGGCCGGTGCGGGTGCCTGGTCCGGCGTCTCCGTCGACTCGGGGTTCGCGTCCGATGTCGTCGAACCGCCTTCCTCGTCGGCCCGGTTGCCCCGGCCGCGGCGTCGCCGTCGCCGGCGTCGCTTTCGACCACCGCCCTCCGGATTCTCGTCGTCGTCGGACTCCAACGGCTTCGCCAGCTTCTCGGCGATCGTTTCCTCGTCGTCGTCGTCGTCGTCGTCAACGACGTCGAAGCCGCCGGCCATCGCGATCGAGACCACGTCTGCCGGGGCGGGCTTGCGACGCCGTCGTCGTCGTCGGCGTCCGTCGCCATCACCATTGCCGGTGGCGACCTCGTCCTCCGAATCCTCCGCGACGCCATCGAGGGACTCGACGAAGTCGGTCAGGACCGGGGTCTTCAGGGAGGGCAGACGTGAGATGTCGATGTCCGCGTTGCGGTCGTCGTAGGCGTAGACGTCGAAGCGATCGCTGCCGATCTGTTCGGAGATCCGGATGTCGACCCGGCCGCCACTTCGGCGCTCGAGGTCGTCGATTCGTCGGCGATGTCCACTCAGCAGGGCGCTGGCGACCCGGGTTCCGCACACCACCTCGACGCGTTCGACCTTGTCCACCGTAAGGATGCGGGCGGCTCTTCGGACCGCATCGGCAGCGACGGAATCCGGATTTCGGATCTCGCCCAGCCCGTTGCATTCCGGGCAGGGTGAGAAGTACTGGGATCGGATGCTCGGGCGAATCCGCTGTCGCGTCATCTCCACCAGCCCGAACTCGCTGATCGGAAGGAACGTGGTCCTCGCCCGGTCCTGACGCAGATTCTCGGCGAGTCGGTCTTCGATCTCCTTGCGGTTCCGGGCGAAGCGCATGTCGATGAAGTCGCAGACCACCAGCCCGCCCTGATCGCGAAGCCGGAGCTGGCGGACGATCTCGTCGGCGGCCTCCCGGTTGGTCGAGACCGCGTTGCTCTCCGCGTCGCGGGCGCCGCGGCTTCGGCCGGAGTTGACGTCGATCGCGACCATCGCCTCGGTCTGATCGATGACCAGCGCGCCGCCGGAACGAAGCGGGACTTCGCGGGCGTGGATCAGATCGATCTGTCTTTCGACCTCGAAGGCGTCGAAGAGCGGGACCGGCTTGTCGTAGAAGCGGACCTTCGGGCCCGATTTCGGCGAGACCACCGAAAGGAAGGTGCTGGCACGCTCGAATCCGGATCGACTGTTGATCACGATCGAATCGATCGATGCGTCGACCACGTCGCGAATGGTCCGGACCACGAGGTCTCCCTCGGTGTAGAGCTCCGAAGGAGCACCGACCCGGTCCATTCGCTTCTCGAGCTGGGTCCAGAGCCGCTTCAGGTATGCCGCATCCCGCTTGAGTTCGGTCTTGGTCTTGTCGTAGCCCGCGGTGCGGACGATGAAGCCGAAGCCGTCGGGAAGATCCAGTTCGTCGAGGATCCGGCGCATCTTCTCACGCTGTTCGTCATCGACCTTGCGGCTCACGCCGACGCGATCCATGCCCGGCATCATCACCAGCAGGCGGCCCGGAATGGACAGGTAGCTGGTGACGGTCGGTCCCTTGGTGCCGACGCCCTGCTTGAGGACCTGCACCAGGATCTCCTGACCCTTCTTCAAGGCGTCCTGGATCGGAGGTCGCTCCCGCCGGGGGGTCTTGCGACCGACCTTCTCCGTCTTGTCGCCGCCCGGGAAGTAGCGGGGGTGGAGATCGGAGACGTGTAGGAAGCCGTTCATGCCCTGGCCGTAGTCGACGAAGGCAGCCTGGATCGAGGATTCGACGTTGACCACGCGGGCCTTGTAGATGTTGCCGACCGCGGTCGCACTCTGGGTCCGCTCGACGAAGAGTTCTTCGAGCCGTCCCTTCTCCAGGATCGCGATCCGACAGGACTCGCCCGGAACATCGTCCACGAGAAGGACCCGGCTTCCCGCGGGGGCGGTGGGGCCGGTGGGCGTCACTTCGATCGCCGCTCGGTCGGGGCGTTTCCACTCGCGGCGGGGCCGTGCCTTCTTCGCCGGCGAGGCCGACTTCTTCTCTTCGGACCCGCTCGCATCGTCGTCGGATTCCGCGTCGCCGCTCGCATCAGGCGCCTCGGCGACGGCGTCCTCGGTTTCGGTGTCCTGCTCGCCGTCCTTCTCGCCAGAAGCGCGATTCCGACGTCGGGATCCACCCCGGCGGGAACGCTTCTTTCGCGGCGCGGTTTCCTCGTCGGCCACGGCATCGGCATCGGTATCGGCGATCGGCTCCGCGGTCGCTTCCGGCGTCTCGGCCGTGAGCACGGCCTCGACCGGTGTTTCGGTGGTCGGTTCGGTCGGCGTTTCGGTCGCGACGGCGGTCTCGGACTCGGAAGACGCGGCCCGACGGGTCGTCTTCTTCGTGGTCTTCTTCGCGGTCGACTTCTTCGTGGTCTTCTTCGCGGAAGACTTCTTGGTGGTCTTCTTGGCCACGGTCTTCTTCGCCGTCTTCTTGGCAGGCGATTTTCTGGTGGTCTTCTTCTTCGTCGTCGACTTCTTCGAAGTCTTCTTCGTCACGGCGGGCGACGCATCGCCCGTCTGTTCCGCGGCCGATGCTTCACCGGCGTCGGAATCATTGTCGTTCATGGTCATGGTCGTCTCCATGACCGCGTTCGAGGACGTGATCGGATGTCGTCGAGGGGACTTCGGGCCCGATCGGGATCCGACGCACATCGGGCGTGCGTCGTCGGTCGGCCTGGATCTGAGCAGGATTCCGATGCATCGCATCGGAAGGAGGACGAACCGCGCCGCGGTCGCCTTCCAAGGATTCGACTCGGTCTTCCGCGATGCGGTGCCGATCGGTCCTCGATTCGAGATCGTCCAGTTCGAAACGGGGCCGGTTTTCACCGGGGCATCTGTCGGCGATCCCGGGTAATCCATCTCCTCCGCATGGAGCGGAGTCGCCTCCCGAGGAGGCTGGATTCCCGGGGCGTCGCGTCGACGTCACCCAGTTCGAACGGCGATCTCGGTCGCCTGCCGTGACCGGGGAGGAATGCCTCCTCGGTCACCTGATTCGTGTCCCTCCTCGGCGAGCGTGCGGTTCACGTCCCGTCGAAGCGGTCCTTTGTTCCTGACTTCCCCTTCACTCGGCGGTCCATCCGCCGGGTGATCCGGGGTCGATTTTTCTGAGCT
>NYSY01000147.1 GCA_002683215.1 Planctomycetaceae bacterium | reverse complement strand
TTCACGGTGGCTGAGGAGGTCGGCTTCGTCGGGGCCATCGGCGCCGCGACCAACGGCCTCGTGCCGAAGAACGCCCGATTGATCTGCCTCGAGAACAGCCGGTCCTTTCCCGAGAGCCCCATCCACGGGGGCCCCATCGTTCGGGTCGGCGACCGCATGACGGTCTTCAGCCCGGACCTCACCAACGACATTTCCGCCCTGATGACCGCCCACGCGGCGGCGACGCCGAAGTTCAAGTGGCAGCGGAAGCTCATGGCCGGCGGCGCGTGCGAGGCGACGGCCTTCTCCGCCTTCGGTTTCCAGTCGACGTGCCTCTGCCTGCCACTCGGGAACTACCACAACATGCAGGCGATCGACGAGGTCGTCGGTGGGAAGCGACCCGCGAAGGTGGGCCCCGAGTTCATCGGCGTCGACGACTACCACGGACTGGTCGAGATGCTGGAGATCGTGGCGAACGGACTCGATGCGAAACGAACCACCGAGTCGCTGGACCGTCGCTTGCGGCGACTGAGAAGGCGGAATGCAGTCGTTCTTGCCGGATGAGCGGGTCGTTTCGGGCAAAAACACACGTTCTGTCCGATCCGGGCTGGACCGGAGACGTAGACGTTCCATCCTGAAGGTGGTCGTCGGAGGCCCGGAATGCCGTTTCCGGGGACCGGCACCACCCCGGAGGCCGTCCAAGCATGCTCGCCATTCTTCCTCTCGTGATCGCAGGTGGCGTCACGGCGACGCACGTGGCTGAATCCCGGGCGGCGGTGGAGGCGACGCCCCGCAACGAGCCATTGCGGAGAAACGCCGCCGGACTCGAGTCCGCGGTGAACCTCGGCGGCTTCGCCCAAGGCGTCGTCGGAGGGAACGCGAACCTCGCGATCGTCGGAGACAGCATCAACACCTTCAGCCAGCCGGACTGGATGTTCACCGGTTATCTCCTCGAATGGCAGCCGCGTCGATGGCGGCAGATCCAGACATCACCGCTCTCCAGCTCGACGGCGACCGCGAGCTGGGTCGAGTTCGCCACGCCTCCGAACTACCCGATCATCCGGCCGGGTCAGTCGGTACCGGGGTTCGAAGCGTTCGCCGGCGCAAACACCTGGCCGCTTCGGGCGATCGAAGCCGAAGACTGGTCGGGACGCGCGATCTCCGCCGGGATCAACCGCAACGGCTTCTCCTACCAGGGCGGCATGTTCCGCGACGCCGACGGCCAGGGAAGATTCCTTCGGTCCGGACGCCTCGAGCGACACCGCACCATGATTGTCGCGGCCGATCAACCCGCCTACCGCACCGAGTGGACCATCAAGTCCCGGAATTCGGCGGCCGGGACCGGATGGACCGCCGTCGAGGTCGCTCACGACTTCGACTGCCCAGCGGAACCGGGCCTCGTCTGGTTCGATCACATCATCCCGGGAAGCACGGAAGGACTCGGCAACGTCGGTACCGGACTCTTCACGTCGGGCGTGGGGCCGCTCAGCAGCGGCGTCCGAACCGCGCTGCCGGGGACCATCCTCACCGATCTCGAGCTCGAGTCCGGATTCGGGCTCTCCTACATCGGTGAGGGCGGATGGCGCACCGAGAACCACCTGCTCCCGTTCGGCGACCCCGAGAGTCCGCTGATCCTGATTTCCACCGGCGGCTACCCGGGGGGCTACTCGAACGATGCGTTGCTGCGACACGTGCTCGCCCACGAGGTCACGCACTTCATGCTGTGGGTCGGCACGAACAACGGTGGAACGGACACCAACGTGCCCTGGGCCACGGCCGCGGACGTCGCCGGAATTCTTGATCGCTACCGGCTGGTCCACGCCGAGGCGAGGAAAATCGACCCCGGCCTTCCCGAACCGGCCTTCCTCCTGATCGCGCCGTACAGCAGCAACGATGCCGATGTCTTCTTCAGCGGGTACGCGGACGAGTTGAGATCGCTCGCGGGGGGGGACGTCGCGTTCATCGATCTCCACGGGATGGTGCTCGAACGTTTCGGCTCGTGGTCGGAATGGGAGGATTCGTTCCTCTCGGACGGGGTCCATCCAAGTCTGCTCGGCGCGAGGACCTTCGCCCGGATGCTGTGGCGGGAACTGATCGCCGCCGCCGGGTCGCCGGCGGATCTCAATCGGGACGGCCGCGTGAACGGCGCCGACTTCGGCCTCCTGCTTGGCAAGTGGGGGTGCGACGACCCCGGCTACGCCGATCTCGACGGCGACGGCTGCGTCCTTGGAAGCGACATCGGAATCATGCTCGGCGACTGGAGCCCGTAGACCCGCCGGTCGGTATCCTTCGTCGGATGAACGCCGTCCAGGATCCCGTCGCCCGAGTCGAAGCCGCCGTCACCGTCGCCGTGCAAACGGTCGGTGGCGATGCCGCCTCCGGCATCAACGCCGCCCTCAAGCCCAGCGCCAAACCCGAATTCGGGGACTTCCAGTTGAACGCCGCGATGGCCCTCGGCAAGAAGCTGGGGCGCGCGCCCCGGGACGTCGCCGCGGAGCTGGTCGATGCCCTGATGGCGGCTGAACATGGTCTCGAGGACGTGATCGAGACGCCCGAGATCGCCGGCCCCGGCTTCCTCAACATCAGGCTCCGACCGACCGCCCTCGCCACCGCTCTCGCCGGCATGGACGACGATCGCCTGGGAATCGAACCCGAGCCCGAGACGCACGGCGTCACCATCGACGTCTGCGGTGTGAACGTCGCCAAGCAGATGCACGTCGGCCACCTGCGGTCGACCGTCATCGGCGACACCGTGGCCCGCCTCTTCGAGCGGGTCGGCCGCACCGTCCACCGCCAGAACCACCTCGGCGACTGGGGCCTTCCCATCGCGATGACGCTCCACTCCCTCCTCGCCCGGGGGATCGACTTCGAGGCCCTCGATCTCGACACCCTGAACGTCGCCTATCGCGATGCCCAGCTCGAGGCTCGAGGCGATGCCCGGGGACTCGACGCCGCCGTCGCCAATCGATGCGGCCCGCACCGGATCGCCGAACTCGAAGCGCAGAACGAGAGCGCCGGGGCGGCGCAGGCCGCGGCCCGCGACGCGCTGGTCAGGCTGCAGTCCGGTGATGAAGAAATGGTCGCCGCGTGGCGACGACTGATCGAAGTCACGATGATCGAGGTCTACCGCGCGTGCGATCTGCTCGGCACTCGCATCGCCCCGGACAGCGAACGTGGCGAATCGAGCTTCCGGGACGAACTCGCCGAGGTCGTGGACGCATTCGTCCGATCCGAACTCGCGGTCGAAGACGATGGTGCCCTGGTGGTCCGGTTCGACGACCGAGAGCGTCCGATGCTCATCCGAAAACGCGACGGTGGATTCCTCTACGCCACCACCGATCTCGCGGCGCTGCGATATCGCGTCCAGGAACTCGACAGCGACGAGGTCATCTACGTGGTCGACGCCCGGCAGCGCGACCACTTCCGCGACGTCTTCGACGCCTGTCGAAAGATCGGTTGGGCCACGCTGCCCGACGGCGTCGAGTCGAAGCTCGTGCACCTCGGTTTCGGCACGGTGCTCGGCGCCGACAAGAAGCCGCTCAAGACGCGGTCCGGCGCGAACTTCAAACTCATGGACCTGCTTCAGGCGGCGGTCGATCGCGGTGTCGAGGCGGTGACCAGCCGGGCCGAGGACCCGAAGGCGCCCACCCACGGACTGCCCACCGCCGAACTCGAGGCGATCGGGCGGGCGGTGGGGATCGCCGCGATCAAGTACGCGGATCTCTCGGGCGATTCGGCCCGCGACTACGTCTTCGACCTCGACCGCATGATCGCCTTCGAAGGCGACACCGGCCCCTACCTGCAGTACGCCCACGCCCGACTCTGCTCCATGCTGGAGAAGGCGGGCGACGACGCGAGCGCCGACGCGGATTTCAAGATCGAAACGCCAGAAGAGCGGCGGCTCGCCCTGCTGCTGCTCCGGTACCCCGAGACGATGAAGACGGCGGCCGCGTCGCTGGAGGCGAGCAGGCTCTGCCGCTTCCTCTATTCGGTCGCGACGGAGTTCAGCTCGTTCTATTCCGCCTGCCCGGTCCTCCGCGCCGAGGATGCCTCGATCCGCGCCGCACGCATCCGGCTGGTCCGGCTGACCCGCGATGTCCTCCGCGACGGGCTCGATACCCTCGGAATCGGCGCCCCCGAGCGCATGTGACGGGCGTCGTGAAAACCCGTGTGACAGACATGTGACGCCGAAGGAACCCGACGATGCGACGAACCCCCGACCATCCGAACCTGCTCGTCCACGCCCACCCGCTCATCGAGCACAAGCTGGGGATCCTCCGCGACGTCGCCACGCCTCCGCCGACCTTTCGGCGGGTGCTTGGCGAGATCGCAGGCCTCATGACCTACGAATCGCTCCGCGACCTGCCGACGCGCACCCGTGAAGTCATGACCCCGATCAAGGCCTGCACCACCGTCGAACTCGCGGCACCAGTGACCATCGTTCCGATCCTCCGCGCCGGTCTCGGCATGACCGACGGCATTCTCCGACTCGTGCCGGAAGCGAGGGTCGGTCACATCGGCGTCCAGCGGAACGAAGAGACCCACCAGCCGGTCGAGTACTACGAGAAGCTCCCATCGGACATCGCCGACGGGCCGGTCCTGGTGGTCGATCCGATGCTCGCGACCGGCGGCAGCGCAACCTACGCGGTGCAGTATCTGAAGCGTCGCGGATGTGGTTCGATCGGGTTCCTTTGTCTGGTCGCGGCGCCGGAAGGCGTCCGCCGCATGGCCGAGGAACACCCCGACGTCGAAGTCCACGCGGCGGCGCTCGACGAATGCCTCGACGAAAACGCCTACATCGTCCCCGGGCTCGGCGATGCCGGAGATCGCGTCTTCGGCACGCTCTGAGTGCGGTGTCCCGGCCGGATTCCGCCGGAATCCGTTGTGGTCAAGACGTCGACGGTGGCGCGATCGCGGGGAATCGGTGATCATCGGACCCATGGCCGAACGCAAGAACACCGAATTCGATCGCCCCGGCGGCTACGCGACCCCCCGGGGGGCGACCCAGATCCAGCGTGAATCCGCGGCGGATCTCCCCGACGCCGACATTCGGCTGCTCGGCGACGACGTCGCGCCGCACGTCCCCGCGACCGCCGCGGTCGAACCTGTCCACCGATCGACCGATCCCGACACCCGGCTCTACGTCGGCGACTGCCGGGACGTCATCCCGAACCTTCCCGATCACGGCGAGGTCGATCTCGTCTTCGCCGATCCGCCCTTCAACTGGGACGTGCCCTACGACGAGTGGTCCGACGGGATGCCGCGGGCGGAGTACGAACGCTTCACCTACGACTGGCTCGACGCCTGCGTCGACGCCCTCGCCCCGCACGGTTCGATCTGGGTGAACATCCCCGACGACACCGCCGCGGAGATCGTGATGCATCTCAAGCGTCGCGGCCTCACCATGATCAACTGGTGCGCCTGGCACTTCCGTTTCGGACAGCACCGCGACAGCTCCTTCATCATGAGCAAGGTGCACGCGCTCTACTTCGCGAAGGATCCGAACCAGCGCATCTGGAATCCGGATTCGATCCTCGAGCAGTCCGACCGCGCATCGGTCTACAACGACCCTCGCACCCAGGCGAAGGGACGGAACGCGGGCATGCGGGTTCCGATGGACGTCTGGTACGGCCCCTACTGGGGTCGCGTGCAGGGAAACAACAAGGAGCGTCGCGCCCGGCACCACAACCAGATTCCCGAGGTCTATCTCGAACGCGTCATCCTCGCGTGCTCCGACGAGGGCGGGCTGGTGCTCGATCCGTTCTGCGGCAGCGGCACGACCTCGACCGTCGCTCGCGCGTGGAATCGTCGCTCGATCACCACGGAATACGGTGCCGGGAACGCGGACAGCGCCTGGGAGCGGATCGACGGGATCGGAATGCTTCGCAAGGGACAGTCGACCGGAGGATCCAGCGCGATCGGCAAGCCACGGGGCGATCGCAAGCCCTGATCGACTCAGTCGCCCGACTTGGGCTTCCACGGGACGTCGGCGACGCCCGCCGCATGGTTCGCCGCGCGGCTCATCGCGAAGAGCAGGTCGCTGAGTCGGTTCACCCACCGGATGGCCTCGGGGGTGACCGGTTCCGCATGACCGAGATGGACCATCAATCGTTCGGCACGTCGGCAGACGGTCCGAGCGAGGTGGAGTCGCGAAGCGAGTTCGCATCCCCCGGGAAGCACGAAGCAGGAGATCTCCGGCGCGGCGGCCTGGTAGTGGTCGATCGCGTTCTCGAGCACCTTGACGTCGGCGTCGTCGATCCGGCTCACTTTCTCGCTGTTGCGAGCACCTTCCGGGGTGGCGAGGTCCGCGCCGAGGTCGAAGCAGCGGGATTGGATGCCTCCGAGCAGGTCACGAAGCGCGGTGTCGGCGTCGGAATCGCCATCGATCGCCGAGACGACGAGTCCGATGCAGGCGTTGAGTTCGTCGACGGTGCCGTAGGCCTCGATGCGCGGGTGGTCCTTCCCGACCCGGTCGCCCGAGAAGAGTCCGGTCTTGCCGTCATCGCCAGTTCTGGTGTAGAGCTTCATGAGTCTTCCTGCGGAGGTGGAGCCACCGATTTCGCGAATCCCTCCCGGGCGGATTCCGGCAATCCGGCATCGTCGGGTCGTTGCACGAAGTCCGGAACGCACAATCTACCGCCATCCGCATCGCGGATCGCGAGGATGAAGCCCGGACGCAATGCCGCCGACGCGATTCGCCCCCCGGCATCCATCACGATCACCGCGACCTGATGGTGCTCGCGAAGATCCCCCATCGCTTCGGTCCGGCAAACGACCTCCCGGGCCGCATCGTGGACGGTGCCCCCGCGGCGAAGCGTTTCGACGGCCAGAAAACTGGCGGAGATGCCAGAAATCAACTCGCCGGTACCCGTGGCGGTGGCGAGCCCGACCCCCGGCTCGACGAAAAGCCCGTGCCCGGCGATCGGCGAGTCGCCGACCCGTCCGGGGACCTTGAACGGAAGGCCGCTGGTCGAACAGCCCGCGGCGAGTTCGCCATCCGAGGACCGCCCCAGCACCCCGATGGTGTCGTGTCCGAAGGGCGCCGCACCTGCTGGTGGATCGCCGGGACGAAACAAACGGCCACCGCCAGGGCCGCCGAGGCCGGGATCGACGGGACGCAATCGAGCATCTCCAGACGCGTCGCGGGTCCCTTCCGGGTGGCGATCCCGCCAGGCGGCGAACGCCGAGCGGGCTTCGGACGACTGCAATTCGACGGACTCGAGCCCGTGGGCATCGGCGAAATCATCGGCGTCCTCACCACACAGCAGACGATGTTCCGTTCGTTCCATCACCAATCGGGCGACGGTCACCGGGTGCAGATGCCGGCGAAGGCCACAGACGCCACCGAATCGAAGCGGAGACCGCATGATCGCGCCGTCGAGGCTCATCCGACCACTCGCATCCGGAAGTCCGCCGAATCCGACGCTATCGACGTCAGGATCAAGATCGGCATGTCGACACGCGGCTTCGATGGCATCCAGAAGTGGATCGTCACCGGTGGCCTCTTCCCCCACCTCCGGGACCGCGTGACCGGCGAGTCGTCGCCACCCAGCCTCGATCGCGGCCAATGAGAAGGACCAGGTACCCACCAGAACGGCGGTGTCGCGTCGATGATCAGTGGAAAGCGACGTCATCGATCGGACGATACCGGAGTCGAGTCCGGAGTCCACGAAACGGTCGCAGTGGTCCCGCGACGGGCCCGCTCGGACCGAACCGCGGGGGGGCGGTCTGGATTTATTCGAGTATTCGAGGAACCGAAGAGGCTGCAGAGCCGAAACAGTGAGGTCGGGACCCCACCTTCATCTCTTCTGGGTCCCATCGCCGCCGTTTACGGCCGCGAAACGACGTTTGGATCGGGCCGAAAACTGCTCTTAGAGGCGCGATCTTTTTATCGGACTTCTGTCCGAGACAACCCGTCCCATTCGTGGGTCGCAATCTCATCCCCATACCTCCCACATCTATGCGGGAGATGCCTGGTTGATGGTTGAGATCCAATCGTAATCAGGTATCGTTCACTTTCCATAGGGCGTTTCGACTCCGGACCTTGCACACATTTCTCCCGTCCGGAGACCAGCCCTCGAATCCACTCATGTCAACGGCAGGTCGTCGGCGTGCAACCGTGCAGACCAGAAACGGAGTCCAACGAATGAAGCACAAGAATCGCTCAGGCTTCACCATCGTCGAGCTGCTCGTGGTGATCTCGATCATCGCGCTGCTCATCG
>NYSY01000146.1 GCA_002683215.1 Planctomycetaceae bacterium | reverse complement strand
GCGGCGGTGTTCGCGGCCTTGGCGACCGCCATCGCGAATTCGAAGTCGCGCTCCCCGACCTTGGGATCGTCCAGGGTGTACCAGGCCATGGAGTTCAGCATCATCGCGTCGTCGCGGTTCCGCTTCAGGAGCTTCCAGCCGAAGTCGTAGCCTTCGGCGTCGTTCATCGGACCGATCATGGTCTGGAACTTCATCATCCGGAGGGCGTTGTCGTCGGGCATCTCCTCGATCGCGGCGTCGAGCGTCTTCATCATGCCGCGGTAGTCGCCGGATCGCTGCGCGTTTCGAGACTCCTGCCGGACCACGTTCATGATGCGGGCGGCCTTCTGGGATTTCTCGTATTCGGCCGCGAACGCCTTGCGATCCCAGGTCCCCGCGACGATCTGCTCGAGCGGCTCGTCCATGCTCATGGGGTGACCGATCCACGCGACCTTGCCCTCGCCGTCGACCACGAAGGCGCAGGGGATGCCGCTCCGTTTCGCGGCGGTCATGTAGGCCTTGTTGGTGACGTCGTCCTGGTCGAGCGCGATGGTGTAGCGGGTCTTCTCATCCCACTGCTTCTGGGCGAGGAACGCCTCGACGACTTCGGGCTTCTCCCGGGTCACGCCGACGATGTTCACACCCTTCGCCGCGTACTTCTCCTGGAGTTCGGAGAGGTGGGGCATGCCGGCCTTGCAGGGGCCGCACCACGTCGCCCAGAATTCCATCACGGTCACCTTGCCCGGCGTGGGGCCCTTGAAGTCGGTGGCACCCTTGAGGATCCTGGCCAGCTTCGGCTTCGGGGCCGGGTCGCCGATGGTCAGCGTTCCGGGCTGATCGGCGCCCCTGGTGTCGGGGTTCGGCTGCGGAATCGCGACCGCCGCGTCGACGGCCAGCGGCCGGCTCGGCTTCTGTTCACCGATGAGGGCGGGCGCGTGCTGGGCGATGGCGACCGCGGCCAGGGCGAGGCAGGCGATCGCGACGATGATGGTGACCGTTCTCATGATGAACCGAACCTCCGGCGGGGCATCGCGTTCGGCGAGTCCGAAGCGATACCGACATCGTACCGCCGAAGGGGTGTACGCCGACGTCGAGGTTGGAAATCGGGGCATCGACCCCATTGAGGCGGGCCACCGGTTCGATTCGCGCGCCCGACGGGTGGATCAGGGGCGTCGATTGGAGCGGTAGGGCGGCGGAAGCTGGCCGGGTTGGACGTAGCCGCCGGTGTAGGCCTCGAGGTTCGCCCGGGTCGCGTCGCCGTGCCAGGTGTCGAGGGCGCGGGCGACGGCGCGGCGCTGCCAACGGATCGCTTCGGCGGCGTCGCCCCGCATCCACCACACCCGGGCGAGGGTGTCGAGGGTGGAATCATCCATGTATCCCTGGATGTCGTTCGCGCGCCGCGACATCTCCAGCGCGAAATCGAGATCGCGTTGGCCGACGCCGGGAAGGCTGACGGTGTGCCACGCGAGGTCGTTCAGGAGCAGATAGTTGTCGGGGAAGCGGGCGGCGATCTCCCGACCGTAGGCGTATCCCGCCTCGGGGTCGGCGGCGGTCGTGATCAGGATGTCGAACTTCGCGATCTGTCGCGAGCCGTTTCTCGGGTCGAGGGCGATGAGTTCGTCGGCGACCGCGATCGCGTCCGCGGGCGTCGCGGTGCCTCGGCGGACCCGGCCGTTGACCTCCGCCAGCGCGACCGACGCGTTCTGCCGGGCGAAGTACTCGAGCACGTTGTCTCGATAGGCGTCCGCCGACCACTGGCCGCTCGCGACGTTCGCGAGCGCCATGGTCGACGTGTCCATCGGGCCGTGAAAGATGACCCTTCCGTCGGGATCGAGGGCGACCACCGCGGGGAGGCGGGTCTGGCCGGTGGCGTCGAGGATCGTTCGTTTCCACGCTCCGGTGTCGTCCAGAACGGTCCGTGGCTTGATGGGATCGCGGCCGGGCAGGGCGTCGAGCACCGCTTCGACCCGGGACCGGGGCCCGCTTGCGATCGAAAATGCCTCGACCGATTCGAGCTGCGTGTCGACGCTGGCCGTCTGGGCGAGGTGTTCGGCGGTGCGTCCGCCCACGAACGGCGACCAGAAGACCAGGATCGTGGGCCCGTCGTCGTTCCAGGTGGTGACCGGGTCGCCCTCGACCATGGTCCCCGGCGGGGGGGACGGGGCGATGGTTCCGATCATGCGGAGTTCCGGAAGCGTGGAGGGGTCCGGCGCGTATTTCGAGCGGGCCATGGGTCGATCCACCGGAGGTGCCGCGGAACCGGTGGATTGGCCGGGGATCGGGGTCTGCCCGGTGGTGGGGGCGGACACCAGCAGGGCGGCGAGCAGGCTGCTGGCGAAGACGAGGCGATGCGTGTTCCGGCGGGTTTCGATGGCCATGCATCGAACGATAGTCGACCCCGGAGGACAAGGGTGTTCTGGACGAGCCTTCGGTTGCCGGTCGGGTGGTGGCGACGCGGTATCCTTCGAGGTCCAATGACCGCCGCCTCCGAACCTCGGACCAACCCGCAAGCCTCGCCCATCGACGGGAAGCACCTCGCTTTCCAGGTGCGGCGGACCGTCGCCCGTCGCGTCGCGGAAGGCAAGCGACCGGTCCGGCTCGACGCGGTGCTCGCGGGTGGTGACAAGGGGGCGGACATCTACGCCCACAACCAGCGAAAGACCTGTGCCGCGGTCGGCATCGAGTACCACCTGCACCGACTCCCGGCGGACGCCGACGTCGAGACGGTGGAGGGCTTGATCGAGACGCTCAACGACGACCCGGTGGTCACCGCCATCATGGTGCACCTTCCGCTCCCCGACGGGGTCGAAGCGGAGCGGATCCAGTCGCTGATCGACGAGGCCAAGGACGTCGAGGGCGTCAACCCCGCGAACATCGGAAACATCGTCTACGGCCGACGGAGCCTGGTGCCGTGCACCGCGCTGGCTTCGGTGGAGATGATCGAATCCACCGGGGTCGAACTTCGCGGCAAGCGGTGCGTGATCGTCGGTGCGAGCAACATCGTCGGCAAGCCGATCGCGGTGCTGCTGATGCGCGCCGAGGCGACCGTCATCTCGACCAACGAGTACACCGAGGATCTCGCCGGACTGACCCGGACCGCCGACGTGCTGGTGAGTGCCGCGGGCGTGCCCGGACTCATCACGGCCGACATGGTCAAGCCCGGTGCGGTCGTCGTCGACGTCGGCATCAACCGGATCGTCGGTGAGGACGGCAAGCGCCGGACCGTCGGCGACGTCGACCACGACGGCGTCGTGTCCATCGCTGGTCACCTGAGCCCGGTGCCCGGCGGGGTCGGCCCGATGACCGTGGCGATGCTGCTTCGAAACACCGTGGATGCCGCCGATCGCTGATGCCAGGCGGCCTCCCGGACACCCGATCCGTTCCCTCCCGGAGGCCGTTCCATGCGCGACTTCACCCCGTTCTTCCGGCCCGCGATCGCCGTCTTCGCGGTCGCCGGCTGCTCGTTTGCTGCGACGAGCGTCGACGCGTCGATGCCCGCGGCGCAGGCCTCGTCCGTCGCTGGGACCACGACCGATCCGGGGATCGAGACGCCGCCGCCCCGCGTCTGGCCCCGCTCGATCCAGCGTGGCGACGCGGTGCTGGTCCTGCAACGGCCGCAGCTCGATCTCTGGAAGGGTGATCGCCTGACCGCCTCGATCGCCACCAGCATCGACCCCGGGCTCGGTCGGCCCGAAGTCACCGGAAGCCTCGTCCTGCGGATGAACGTGCTCTCGAACGGCGCGACGGGGGAGGCGACGCTCTACAACTTCGAACTGGACCACGCGAACTTCGGCGACGACACGTTGTCGGACACCGTCGACGAACTCGTGCGCGGTGCCGTGCCCCGCGCGCCGGTCACCATGCCGATCGCCCGTCTGACGGGACTGATCGACGACCACACCGTGATCGACGTCGAACAGGAACCGCTTTCCCAGGACCCGCCGGTCATCATCTACCGGGAGACCCCGACCGTTCTGCTGATGCTTCCGGATCGGATCAAGCGACGGGCGATCGCGAGCGGGCTCACCCTCGTCGCGGACGCCGACCGGCCGCTGTTCGAGGTGTCGGGCGTGTACTTCCTCTTCGACGGCATCGGCTGGCTGCAGACCCGCGACCTGGAGAACGGCGACTGGGAGGACTGCCGGTCGCTGCCGGCCGCGTTCGAGCGGATTCCCGACGAACCTCGCTTCGCGCATCTGCGTGAAGCCGTGTCGAGCCTCGACGATGCGACGGAGACGGCCGCGACGGTCGTTCCCGAGGTCGTCCGCAGTTCGGTCCCCGCCGAACTGGTGGTCGTCGACGGCACCCCGACCTGGAACCGCGTCGAGGGCACGCCGCTCCTCCGGGCGATCAACACCGACAGCGATCTCTTCCTCGACACCGATGACACGACCTACTACCTGCTGGTGTCGGGACGCTGGTTCACCGCCCCGAGCCCGTCGGAGGACTGGAAGATGATCGATGCCGACGACGTGCCCGCGACCTTCGGGTCGATCCCCGTCGGAGATGCGGCGCATCGCGTCGTCGCC
Organism: Planctomycetaceae bacterium; assembly: GCA_002683215.1. Lineage (GTDB taxonomy): Bacteria > Planctomycetota > Phycisphaerae > Phycisphaerales > SM1A02 > UBA12014. The sequence continues at coordinate 2,144 of NYSY01000146.1, read as the reverse complement.
TCGGTGCCCGGCACCCTCGCGAGCAAGGAGGCGCTTGCGATGGCCCAGACGCCCGAGATCGCGGCGATCGATCGCGATGCCGCGACGCTCGAGGTGGTCTACGACGGCGCGCCGAAGTTCCAGCCGATCAAGGGCACGCCGATGCAGTACGCGGTGAACAGCGAGACCGCGGTCATCCGGGTCCAGGGGAGGTTCTTCGCCCTCGAGCATGCGGTGTGGTTCAAGGCGTCGAAGGCGACCGGGCCGTGGCAGGTCGCCACCGAAGTCCCCGACGTGATCTACACGATCCCGCCCGACATTCCGCTTTACTACGTCACGTTCGTCAGGATCTACGACGTCGACCCGGGCACCGTGGTCACCGGGTGCACCGCCGGCTATTCCGGGGTCTACGTCGCGGGCTCGGTCGTCGTCTACGGCACCGGCTATTACTACCCGTACTACTACTGGCCGCGGTGGTACTGGGGGCGGCCGCCGGTGTGGGGCTACAACCGCTGGTACGACGCGTCCACCGGTCGATACGTCGCGAGTCGGAACTACTACGGTCCGTCGGGGCGCGCGGTGGGCTACGGCTGGACGAATCCCTCGACGGGTTGGTCGGGACGCGGCTACCAGGCGCGGGATCCGTACGCCCAGTGGGGGCGCAACGTCGCCACCAACGGCAGCACCTGGGTCTCGACGGGGCACGTCACGAACGCCCGCGGAACCGTCGCGGCCGGGCGGACCAGCGATGGGAACCGCGGCGTGGCGAGCAACCGTGGTGGCGACGGCTGGAAGGCGACCGCCAACCACGACGGGAATCGCTACGTCGGGGCGGACGGCAGCGTCTACCGGCGGGACGACGACGGCTGGAAGCGATATCAGGACGGCGGCTGGGTGCCCGCGACCGCGGGTGCCTCGAATCGCGAGCGATTCGATTCGGTGCGAGGCGGGCTCGATGCGAGTCATCGGGCTCGGACGCGTTCGGTGGGGCGATCGTCGCCCTCCCGCACCGTGCGGCGGGCGACGCCCTCACGCTCGTTCTCGCGTCCCGTGGGTGGTGGGCGCGGTGGATTCCGGGGCCGCTGATCCACGCGGGGGCTCTCCGCAGGGGGTCTTTGAGGGAATTCTCGCGAATCCTGCATGAACTCCAGCCTGATCTGCGTAGAGATCCGGGGTTCGGGCTGTCGCATGAAGACATGGGCGGATCGCCGGATTCCATCGATCAGGGGCGTTCACGGAAGGTGAGGATCATGGCCGAGAACGAGGACGCGTCACGTCGCCCACGGGCGGAGATCGTGCTTGAGCTCTTCGAGCGTCACCACGACGCCCTCTATGCGTTCGCGCGGCGTTCGGTCGACCCGTCGGCCGCGGAGGACGCGGTGCAGGAGACGTTCACGCGACTGTTGCAGCATCCGCGGCTCGAGGAACTCGACCTGTCCATCAGCTACCTGTTCAAGGTGGTCCAGAATCTGCTGCGGCGCCGGTACTCGCGATCCGTCCGGCTGCGGGAGATTCTCGCGGAGCAGATCACGCCGCATCTCCAGCGCCAGGCGGATCTGGAGTCGGAGCGCGGTTGCCGATCGGCCGTCGAGATCGTGGCGGAACTCCAGGAACTCGACGAAGCGTTCACGAGGCTCGCCGGCGACGAACGCGACGCCATTCGGATGGTGGTCTTCGAAGGTCTGAGCTACGCCGAGGCCGCGCGAAGCCTCGGCGTGAGCGTGACCACGATCAACAACTGGAAGCACCGCGGCCTCGCGAAGCTCCGCGCCCGGTACGGCCGACGCGAAACGGGTTGAGACGGGTCGCCTCGGAGCAAGCGGGCCGGCGAGGGCGTGATCACGGAGGTGGTGGTGCCTCGGCCTCACTACTCGACGAAATCGTCGGCGGGTGTGCGGATGTGAGTGTTTCTCTTCGATCGGATCCCCGGTCGTCGCGCCAGCGAGCCCTTCCGGGAACGTCCAGCCGGCGAAGGCGACCAGGGTGATTCGAACTCGCCCCCCGTCGCGGCTCGTGCGCGACTCGGGGCGTTTTCATGCATCCTCGATCTGATTCGAACTGAACCGCCGGGGCCGACCGTCCGATCAGAACTCGCGGCCGAAGAGTCGGTCCGCGGCTTCCCGGTACCGATCCATCGTGCGTTCGACGATGTCCGCGGGAAGCTC
>NYSY01000145.1 GCA_002683215.1 Planctomycetaceae bacterium | reverse complement strand
TCAACAACGCGGTCTACATCTCGGACACCGCGAAACAGGTCCAGAAGAAGATCAACAAGATCTTCACCGGCCGGCAGAGCGCGACCGAACCCGGCGATCCGAACAACATCCTGATGCAGTACTGCGAGATCTTCATCCCCGACGCGGACCGCGTCGCGGAGCTGAAGGATCTCTACTCGCGTGGCGCGGACATCGGCGACGGCCACATCAAGCAGGAACTCGGCGCCGCGATCAACGAACTGCTCGAACCGATGCGCGAGCGCCGTGCGAAGTACGAGGGTGACGATGCGTACGTGATCGACGTCCTCAAGTCGGGCACCGCCCGCGCGAACGCCCTCACCGAAGAGACCCTCGCCATGGCGAAGGAGGCCTGCGGGCTCGGCTTCTTCAAACGATCGCTGGAACTCCACTGAATGAACCGTGCCGCTCGGATCCTGGCGGCGGCGTGCGCCACACTGCTGCTGCTGCCGTGCCTGGGATTCGGGCTCTTCGGACTGTTGGCTTCGCAGGAGCCGGGCGCCGGGATCGGCTGGACGATCGGCTACATCGTCTTCGAGCTCGTCCTGATCGGCATGATCGCCGCGGGCTGGTGGGCCGCCCTTCGGCGCGATCCGAGGCTCCCCTGGGAATGCCCGTCCTGCGGCTACGACCGGCGAAGCTCTTCCGACGGACCGTGTCCCGAGTGCGGCGCGATCATGGGCTGACGCAGGACGACCGGAATCGACTCAGAACGCGAAGAGGAAGTCCAGGGCCTCGGCGATGAAGCCGCGCTGGGTGGAGCGTTCGACGGCGCCGGTGTGGACCTTGTCGACCGCGAGGTCGTAGAGCTGGTTCGAGGTCACGGTGCCGTCGGCGGTGATCCAGTCGGACCGCGTGCTGCCGGTCAGCCGGATCTCGGTCCGGTCGCCGCTCCAGTTGCGGACCACCCGCGCCTCGAGCACGAGGTTCCCGTTGGGCTTCACTTCGACGATCCGAGCCGTGATCCGGTCGGTCATCTCGTCCTGCCGCTGGTACCGGCCCTCCCCCTCGAATTCCTTTTCCGCGCCGATCTCGACGCCGGGGAGCGAATCACTGGTGCTCGGACTGAAGGTGAAGGCGCCGAGATCGAAGCTCGAGAACTCCGCCACCTCCGCCTTCGCGCCCCCTTCGGTCTCGAGCTCCCGCTTCTGGTCGATTCTGGAACGGCTCTTCTCGATCACCACGATCTGGATCAGATCCTCTTCACGCCACTCACGGGCCGCGGGCATCAACGAAACGGTTCCGAACCGGGTGTCGCCGGCACGAATCGTGCCGTACATGTGGAATCGGGCCGGGACGGCCTGGACGCCCTCGCTCACCCGACCGGGCAGGATGACCGGTGAAGCATCGCGGGCGTCGGCGACGGCGGTTCCCGCCAGACCGGTGACGACGATGGTCGCGAGGCCGAGAAGACCACCGCGGACGGTTCGGAGACCCCGGGCGCGAAGGCTGTTGCGATGGTCGGTGCGATGAGTCATGACTGGCCTTTCGGAGAACCGCGATTCGCGTGGCGCGATCGCGTTGGAAGATTCAGTTGCGGGGGAGTCGAACGCGTCCGGGGCCGACCACTTCGGCATCGAACCAGGCCGTGCGATCACGCGGATCGCTGGTGCGGAGCCGGCACTGGATGGTGTCGCCGACACGGCCCTTCTCGATCGCGATCCCACGGACATGGATGCTGACCTGACCGTCGTCCGCCATCACGAGAACATCGTCCCGGCGATCGACCACGATCTCGGGCCGGAGATGCACGACCTCCAGCGCGATGCCCCTGCCGAGGGCGGTCTGCAACTGACGATCCTCGATCGAATCGAGGTCGAGGACGACGCTCGACGGACGAACCGGCCGCGGCTCGAGGGTGAAGTCGGCGGCATCGAGTCGACGGCCGGGACGCATCGCCCGAGTCGCGACCGGCACCATCTCGACGATGCGGATCTCGACCGGGAGCAGTCGCACCCTCGAGGCACGTCCGTCGGAACGACTTCCACCGATGCGGACCTGGAGACGATCCCCGCGCGGATTTCCCTGTACCGAGATCTCGGCGGTGCCGAGACCTTCGACGGCCTTCGCGAGCCTCGTCGAATCGATGCCGATTCGAATCGATTCGCTGTCCGGTCCCCAGGCTTCGATCACCCGTCCGGCGATCTCCTCGAGGAGCCCGCCCCGGTCAAGAAGTTCGAACGGCGACCGAAGATCGATCGACGCCCGATCCGGACCGGCGGTCTTCACGGCGGATCGAGGATTCGAATCGATGTCGAGACCGGCGCTGCCGAAGGAGCCGGCATCGATCCGGGCCGCCGGCGGACGAACCCGGGTCGTTCCACCTTCGAGCGAGAGTTCACCCCAGTAGGCCCCGGCGTCGTCGAGCAGATCGCGAATCTCATCGACCCGGATCCGGACCACGTCGGCATCGGCTTCGGAACGGACCACCAGATCGCCGAATCCTTCCGCGACCGGCCCTTCGAGAATCGCGATGTCGCGAAGCAGCACTGGCTGATCGGCGGCGACCCGACGAACCGAGTCGCGAAGCCGGATCATGTCCGTGGCGGCGGCGCCGACGGTGAGCAGGGCGGCGGTGAGGATGGAGATCAGAAGGTTCATGAAGAAATCTCCGACACGGATGAAGGCAGCCGCGATCTGGAATCAGTTGGCGATGTTCACGACGGTTCGCAGCGTCTCGTCCGCGGCCTGCAACGCCTGACTGTTCATCTCGAAGGTTCGCTGCGTCCGGATCAACTCGACCAGTTCGGTGACCGGATCGACGTTGGACCCCTCGAGGTAGCCGGCCTTGATGCCGCCGAGCCCGTCGGTCCCCGGATCGCCGGTCTGCACGCCGCCCGAGGCGTAGGTCTCGAGGAACAGGTTCTGGCCGATGGCCTGGAGCCCGGCGTCGTTCTGGAAGTAGGCGAGCTCGATCTGGCCGGCGAGGACCGGATCGGTCTGGTTGGGATCCTGGTAGTAGACGCTGCCGTCCGTGCCGATCGTGACGGCACCGGCCTCGGGGGGGATCACGATGCCGCCCTCGACCCGGTACCCGGTGTTGTTCGCGAGGACGAGGCTGCCTTCCGCGTCGACCAGCAGCGCGCCGTCGCGGGTGTAGCCGAGGCCTTCACCGATGTCGCCCACGTCGATCTGCAGGAAGCCCTTGCCTTCGATCATGACGTCGAGCGGACGGCCGGTCGCGATCGCGGGCCCCTGCTCGAAGTCGAGCTGGGTTCCGGCGACCTCGACGCCGAGGCCGACGAAGAGCCCGATCGGGCTCGTGGAGTCCGCGATCTGATTCTCGACCCCGGGCTGCTTCTTCTCGATGTAGTAGAGATCCTGGAAGTTCGCGCGGCTCGACTTGAAGGCCGTGGTGTTGGCGTTCGCGAGATTGTTGGCCGTGATGTCCAGCTGCGTGTTGAGGGCGGACATGCCGCTGGCCGAGGTGTTCAGTGCGATGCTGCTCATGGTCGTGGTTCCTGAAGGCGGATGCGTGCGGGGTTCGGGATCAGGCGACCGCGCCGAGGCGGTTCACGGCGAGTTCCATCATGCGATCGTGGAGATCGATGAATCGAGCGGAAGCCTGGACGGCGCGGCTCGACGCAACGAGGTCGGTCATGCTTCGGATCGGATCGACGCCGGAATCCTCGATCCAGCCCTGCTTGACGAAGACGTCCGGACCGGCGTCCGGGACCTTGCCGGCACCGAGATACCGGTAGAGGTTGTCGCCACCCTTGCGGAGCTGGTCGGTGTCGGGTCCGGCGACCCGGATCTGATCGACCGACTCGCCGTCGACGGAGATCGTTCCGTCCTGGCCGATCGAGACCTGGCCGGTCTCAGGGAGTCGGATCGGACGATTTCGCACGGACATCACCTGGCGGCCGTCACCATCGACGAGCTCGCCTCGGACGCCCCGGTTGAATCCGCCGTCGCGGGTGAAACCTTCGCCCTCACCGTCGCGGACCACGAAGAAGCCCGAGCCGCTGATCGCGAGGTCGAGATCACCACCGGCGGTGAACCCGCCCTGGGCGAAGTTCGTCCAGGTGGGTTCGGCCAGCACGCCACCGCCAAGCCGTTCGAGGAGCAGCTGCGAGGGCACGTCGAGTCCGAGTTCCTCGCGAGCGATCGGACGTTCCCGGGTGAACGTGTGATCCGCCTTGAAGCCTGCGGTCTGTGCGTTCGCGAGGTTGTTGGAGATCACGTCCTGCCGATGCATCTCGGTCGAGAGCCCGGCCGCCGACATCCAGAGTCCATAGTTCATCGAGGCGTCTCCAGGGCGTCGCCACCGACGGTGGCGATCGAGTCACCGTGATTGCAAGCAACCGCCGCGCCATCGCCGATCGACACGGCGGCACCGCGGTGAACCGCCGCCGCGAGCCCCGCAAGGCGGAGAATCTCCGCCCCGAGACCGCTGCTGTGGTTGGCGTGGTTCCGAGGATCGACCTCGCGGCGCAGCATCTGCAACAGACGCGCATCGATTGCCGATGCGGATTCGGTTCCGATCGACATGGGTCGGGCCTTGAGTTGTCGCGAGTGGTCTCGGAGATCCTCTCCGGCCACTCGGGGTCGTTCGATCCGCATGGGGCACTCCTTGCCGAAAGCGGTTGCGAGGGACTCCATGCAAGCACCATGCCCATCCACGAAACGGGGCTGGGCATCGCGTGAGGCGGGATTGGAGAGCCGCGAAGCAGGAACTCGCCGTGAATCCTGCGCCGGACGCCGGAGGTCCGGGCCGAAGCTGCCGATCGGCCGGCGGGGGCGGTCTCCCGCGACGGGACTCCAAGTTCGACGCCTCGCGACGGCGGCGACGGCCCCGGGCGACCTCGCCGGTTCCTTCGACTTGAATCTGGCCGGAATGCGATGGTTCTTCCGATGAGTCGTTCGACGGACGGAAAGGCTCGCACGGATCGCGAGCGAAGACCGGAATCGAGTTGTCGGGCCGAGCGCGACCCGACCAGTCATACGGCGAAGGATCGCCTCGCATGCAGACCGCAATCCGCAACGACACGCTCCAGTTCGATCCCGAGCTGCACCGGCCGAGGCCGCACCGATCAGGCCCCGCCTCCGGCGAGGCGACGGATCAAGGCATGCTCGCCGAGGATCCGACGGCGACGAGCTGCTGCCCCTACTTCGAACGAAACGACGAACGATGCCAGGCCCGATTCTCACTCGCCCGACTCTCGGAGGCGATGGACGTCTGCCTCGGCAGCGGCGTGGCCGGATGTCTCATGTACCACCGCCTTCGGATGGAGGAGGAACAGGGCGTCGTGTTCGCCCACTCCCCCGCTCCGGCCCCCGTGACGCTCACCCATGACGGCGACTCGCTCCGGCTTCGACCGACCGGTTCGTGATTTTCTGACCTACGTCCGGATCGAAGCGGGGCTCGCGCCCGCGACGCTCGAGGCGTACGCTCGGGATCTCGGCGATCTGGTCGGCACCCTCCGATCGAACGGAATCGATTCCATCGACGACGTCGGTCCGAACGACGTCGCGGATCACCTCCGCGGACTCAGTCGCGATCGCGGCTTCGAACCGACCACCATCACGAGACACCTCGCCACCGCCCGCGTGTTCTTCCGCTGGCTCTGCGCCAATGGACGCATTCGGAAGGATCCGGCACGGCTGCTCGAACGGCCGACCCGGTGGAAGCGGGTCCCGGGCGTGATGAGTCCGCGACAGATGCGGAAACTGATCGAAGCCCCGGCGCCGGAGCACGGCCGACTCTGGGTCCGCGATCGCACGATGCTCGAACTGATGTACGCCGCCGGCCTTCGCGCCAGCGAAGTCACGGCCCTTCGCCTCGACGAGTTCCACGAGACGCTCGCGAGCCTCACGGTCACCGGCAAGGGGTCCAAGCAACGCGTCGTGCCGATCGGCGATCCGGCGGTGAAGTGGACCCTCAAGTATCTCGCCGAGGTCCGACCCGACCTGCTTCGCTTCGATGATGGCCGCGACCGGGCCCACCTCCTGCTCTCCTTCAGCGGCCGACCGCTGGAGCGGGTCGCGGTGTGGCAGATCGTCCGGAAGTACGCGGCGATCGCCGGAATGCGGAACGTGCACCCGCACAAGCTTCGACACAGTTTCGCGACGCATCTCCTGATCGGCGGCGCGGACCTCCGCGTCGTCCAGGACCTGCTCGGCCACGCGGACATCGGCACCACCCAGGTCTACACCCACGTCGATCGAAGCCAGCTTCGCGAAGTGGTGCGCGCCCATCACCCCCGCAACTGAACGCCTCCTTCAGCGTGCTTCGAGCGCCTCCGCGATCTGCACCGCGTTCAGCGCCGCACCCTTGCGAAGCTGGTCGCCGGCCGCGAAGAGCGCCAGCCCACGATCGTCCGGCACGCCCGGATCCCGTCGGATCCGACCGACCAGGACCTCGTCGCGTCCCGTCGCATGGATCGGCTCGGGAAATCGCCGGCATCCGGGGTCGTCCACGACTTCGAGCCCGGGGGTGGTCGCGAGGATCGCACGGGCCGCATCGACGTCGACCGGCCGATCGAATTCGAGATGGATCGCCTCGCTGTGCGCCCGCAGGACGGGCACGCGGACGCAGGTCGACGAGACCAGCAGTCCCGGGGCGGCGAGGATCCGCCTGGTTTCGGTCTCCAGCTTCCGCTCCTCGCGATTCACGCCGTCCGCATCGACTTCGGAATCGTGACTGAAGACGTTGAAGATGCCCTGCCGCCCGAGCCGCGTCACGGGGAGCGGCGCGTCGGCGGCCCAGGCCCTCGCCTGGGATTCGAGTTCCTCCATCGCCTCCGCACCGGCGCCGGAGATCGCCTGATAGGTGCAGACGGTCATCCGCACGAGACCGCCCAGCCGCCGCAGCGGCGCGATCGCGGCGAGCGCGATGATGGTCGAGCAGTTCGGATTGGCGACCACCCCCGGACCTTCGAATCCATCGAGCACCGACTCATTCACGCCACAGACCACCAACGGACAGGTGATGTCGTCGCGAAAGGCGCTGGAGTTGTCGATGACGACGCACGAGGCCGCGACGGCGATCGGCGCGAGCCGGCGACTCGCGTCACCGCTCGCCGCGAGGAATACGGTGTCCGATGCCTCGAACGCGGCGCGAACGGAGTCCCCCTCCGCCGATTCGACGGTGATCGATCCGCCTCGATGCTGCAGCCGCCGACCGGCGCTGCGTGGTGATGCGAACAGACGGAGGCTCGACGCCTCGACGCCGCGATCGGCGAGGATCGCAAGGAGCTCGGCGCCGACCGCGCCGGTCGCACCCACGATGGTCACGTCCTTCATGCCGTCAGGGTATCAAGCCACCGAACGGAACCCGGTCCGACGCTCGCCGGTTCAGTCGAACGCGTCGGCTTCGATCACGATCGCCGGGAGGTCCGGACTGCGGACTTCCACCAGGCGAAGCTCCCCCGGGTGACGGTCACGGGCCCGGATCTCGATCGTGCCCAGCCCGGCCCCCGGCTTCATGATCAGCGCGAGCCCCTCGGCATCGGTGGTCCAGACCCCGGTGCTCCGGAGCGCCCCGGTCGTGGCATCGTGAAGGCCCACGACCAGGTCGACGCCGCCGACGGGTTCCCCGGTTCTTCGATCGAGCACGATCACCCGGGTCGGTTCGTAGCGTGGTTCCTCGATGGCGACGGACACCTCGGCCGGCACCCCTGACGACCGCCGCGGATCCAGCCGAAGTTCGGATCCGACCCGACCGGCGGCAGTGACGCGAATCACGGTCTCCATCCCCTCCGGAACCTCGAGCACCGCATGCCCATGGCGGTCCGCGGTGGTGGTGACCGCGGCCGGCACGCCGAAGAGCGTTCGGGCGATCTCCCGGTCGAGGTACGAGGTCGAGCGGTGTTCGACCGTGGCATGTGGCACGGCGGCGCCGGTGTCCGCGTCGATCACCGTGACCCGCATCGACTTCGTCCGCATCGGCGTCATCCGGAGTTCGAGCATGCCGGTTTCCACGGCGTTGCTCCAGTCGAGCGTGGTCATCGTCGCCCCGACGTCCGACATCACCGGCGCCCCGTTCGCGAATTCCACGACCATCGGTTCGAAGCCCGATCGGACCACGAGCCAGGATGCGTCCCGCCGACTTGCGGGAAGCGATGCGCGACCATCGTGGCCGGTGGTCACCAGTGAGCCGTCCGCGAGCCCCTGCAACCATCCGCCATCGACGTGCGGAGCGATTCGAACGCCATCGACCGGAAGTCCGGTGTCGACGTCGGTGG
>NYSY01000144.1 GCA_002683215.1 Planctomycetaceae bacterium | reverse complement strand
GCGACGGCTGCATCACCGGCGCGGACTTCGGCCTGCTGCTCCAGCAGTGGAGCGTGACCAGCGGAAGTCCCGCCGATCTCAACCGCGACGGCGTGGTCGACGGCGGGGACATCGGCGTGCTCTTCACGAACTGGGGCCAGTGCTTCTGAGCGGCCGGGGAGCTCCAAGGCCCTTCTCGCGTCGCCGGTGGGACTTGGAGAAGAGATGGGTGGTCAAATCCGATGACACCTGCCCAGAACGAACACCGCCCCCGGCATCGGCCGAGGGCGGTGTTCGTTGTAAAAGCGGGTGAGGCGATTCGAACGCCCGATGGTCACGTCGGGAACGTGATGCGGAATCGGATTCGGTTTCCCTGGTCCTCCTTTGGATCTCCACGCGAACTCAGTCGCTCCGTCGGGTCCGCACGCCTCGACTCGCGAACCACAGGTATGCGAGGCCCGTGGTCGCCGAGAACACGGTGGCGGTGGCCACCGCGTAGATCCCGGTCTCCGGATCCTGATCGAGAGACCAGAACAGGACGGCCGCCACGATCACGAGCTCGACGATCTTCGACCCCAGGATCGGGAGGATCAGCAGGGCTCGCACGAGCAGGCCCCGGTAGTACGCGCAGAGGGTCAGCAACAGGGGCATGGGGGTCAGAATCCACATCACCCGGCCCGTGATCCGCGTGGTCTTCGCGTCGAGCGCCTCGAAGTGCTGCACGAGGAAATCCAGCAGCCCCGACGCGTTCAGACCCGCCGTGGCGACCATCGTGCCCAGCCCGACCAGGAACCCGAACCGTCGAAGTCGGTCGCGGCTTGCAGCGTCCGCACCGTGGACGATGGTGACCTGATCGAAGCTCTTTCCAAGGCTCACCCCGATCTGATTGAAATTGGTGATCACGGGCCAGACCGCCAGCGACGCCACCACCCCCGGGAGTCGACCGAGGGCGGCCGCCATCGAGAGCAGCGTCAGGGAACCGATGATGGGGGCGATCGACATCGGCACCACGAAACGGAGAAGTCGGGAGATGCTCGCGACCTCGTCGTCGATCGGATGCGCCTTCAGGCCGTTGCGGACCTGCGTGCTTCTCCCCCACACGTAGATCGTCTGGGCCGCAAGCGAGCCCAGAATCGCGACCGCTCCGAGCAGTCCGCCCTGGAGAAGTCGAAACTCGTAGCCCGCGACGATGATCACGAGCCCGACCACGAGGCGGATCACGCGACTCAGAAGCACCTCGTACGAACGTCCCCCCCGAATCAGGTGTCCCTGGGAGATCATGCAGATCGACTTCAGCACCGGATAGATCGTCAGGGCCTGGAGGACGGTTCGGACCATGGGCCGTTCCGCCTCCGGCACCTCGAGGATCGAGGACATGAGGAACGACGCCAGTGGTGTGAATGCGATGAACGACAGGAGCACCGATCCGACGACCCCGACACCCAAGGCCACGAATCGCGTTCGCCGGACGTTCGCGACGTTCTTCCCGAAGACGTTGCCGAGGGCGTTGAGGGTGAACGACGGTGCCGCGAGCAGCAGGAGAAACGGCCATCCGTAGGTGTAGAGCGCGCCGAGCTCCAGGTCGGGGTGGCTCATCCGCATGATGAAGGCGATGTAGAGCGGATCCGCGACGAAGACGAGCAGCTGCTTGGCCCCCAGCGGCCACCAGGTCCGGAAGATGGCCGAAAAGGTCGCTTCGGAGTGCTCTGGATGCGCTCGATGGGACAAGAATGGAGTCTCCCGGCGGGGTCGGATCAGTCGCGCTCCTCGCGACGCGCGACGATGAAACGCTGGATGCCCGGCATGAGCAGCGTCAGACACGGTAGCGACATCGTCAGCGGCCCTCCGGTCTGCTCGTTGAACTCGGATCTTTCCTGAAACGACCTGGCCAGACGCATCCAGGGCGCGGCCGCACCAGGCAGGGCGGACGGCATCGCCGCGTGCATCGCCTGCTTTCGTGCTCCCGACCGCGAACGGCTGGAGGCGCTCGATCAAGATGGTCAAGGGCGATGACAGGAACGGCCATGCGGGCACCGTCGCCACCGGAGCGGGTTCGTCAATACCCTCGCCGCCGCGGATCCGGTGGGCATTCTGCAGGAAAGGCGGGGCTGGATCAGCAAAGCGGACTTTTCCGACCCGGTTCGAACGATCGGTCCGTCGGACTCTACAAACAATGCTTCACGATCGACGAAGCCGGCTCGGCCAATCCGCCGCGTTGAAGCGATGCTCGCCACGGCCGATCTTCAGGTGCGGGGCATGGTCAATCCTTGGCCGAGATCGACCGCGGTTCTGCCGCTGGTTGGCACCGTCAAATCTCGTACGCGATGCGATGCGATGCATGGTCCAAGGGCTCGGGTTGCAATCCCTGCAGTCTAGAACTGGAAGTAGATGAACGCGCCGTTTCGGGCGGGCCACGCGAAGAAGAACGCGAATCCCGCAAGGGCATATACACCCGCCCGCACCGGATATGGAACCGTCCCGAGTCGCGTCGCAAAGGTGGAGCCCGTGCGACATGAAAGAAGATAGTCGAGCGCATGCAGTAGGAAGAACACCGCGGCCGCACCGACCGCGGTGAATGGATCTCCACGTCCAAGGCCCGCGGCGCCGATTCCGAGTGAACCGTCGAAAATCACGAACTTCTTCACGCAGTACCACAAGTCGGAGAAATTCGTGACACGGAAGATCAACCAGCCCAGCAGCCAGAGGTAGGTCGTGATTCCCCATCGCACCACGAGTACTGCCCAGTGCCTTGACCACCGATCGAGCCACGACACTTTGGACGTGAATTCCGCGAGCACCTTGTTGCCCGCCAACAAGGCGCCTTGATATCCACCCCAGACAACGAAATTCCAGCTGGCTCCATGCCACAGCCCGCCCAGCAGCATCGTGATCATCAGATTCACATAGGTCATGGGAATCGAGACACGGCTGCCACCCAGAGGGATGTACAGGTAGTCACGGAGCCAACTGGACAGGCTGATGTGCCAACGCCGCCAGAACTGCGTGATGCTCGTTGAAAAGTATGGAAAATTGAAGTTGATCGGAATCTCGACGCCAAACATCCGGCTGATCGCGCGTGCAATGTCGGTATAGCCGGAAAAGTCGCAATAGATCTGGACGGCGAACAGGAATGTCCCGAGCATGATGACGATGCTCGATTGGCCTTCCGGACGAGCGAAGATGACGTCGACCAACGGCGCGACGTTGTCGGCAATGATGACTTTCTTGAACAACCCGATCAGGGCGAGATTGAAACCACTCCGGAGATTCTCCGCTCGAAGCACCCAGCTCTTCCGGAGGCTCGGGAGAAACTCACTCGGCCGCAGGATCGGCCCCGCGACGAGTTGCGGAAAGTACGAAACGTAAAGGCCGAGCCGCAACAAGGACTTCTCGGGTCGGAGCTTCCCTCGATAGACATCGATGGTGTAGCTCATCGTCTGGAATGTGTAGAAGCTGATGCCGACGGGCAACGCCACCTCCAGAGTCGTGATCGAGATGTCGTAACCCAGCGACCCCGCGATGCCGTGCGCGGAATCGACGAAGAAATTGAAGTACTTGAAGAATGCGAGCACACCGAGATTGACGGTGATGCTTGTCAGCAGGAAGGCGCGACGCCGCGATGCATCCTTCAGTCTTGCCCACAGCACGTAGGTCAACGGCCCCAGGATGGCGATGACCACCACGAGTCCAATTGATGGAAACAGGCCGCTCCAGCGAGCAATCCACGGTGTCCCCGGCTCCGGCATGCGGCCGGCCTTGAGCGCGGCCTGCCAGTCCGGCCAGTTCGGCAACAAGAAGAATACTGCCGCGCCGATCAACAACATCCCGAGCATCATGCCGCGGGCCATCGTCATTCGCCGCGACTTGACGATGCCCATCGCGGCTGAATAGTCGACCACCGTGCTGAGCACGATCAACAAGAGAAACCGAACGTCCCACCAGCCATAAAAAAGGAAGCTCGCCGCCGTCAGGACACCGTGTTGAAATCGACGGCGTCGAATCACCATGATCGCGATGAGGACGACGGTCAGGAGAACCAGGAATTCAGTGGTCTGAAACAGCATGGATGTTCGACGCGACGGCGTTCGTTTCGATCAGCGAAGGTCAGATTGTTCGGAAGGTGGTGGCGGCATCCACTCTCCAAGCCACGTGCTCAATCTCACGCGGCCGGATTCGTTCGGATGAATGGCGTCGGCGTAGTCGGAGACTTCGAGGAGTCCTGCAGCAGTGCCGACACGCAGGCCCTTCGATGCCGAGAATGGCTTGAAGAACGACAAGACTTCGATCTCTATCGGCTTGAACTGCTCGTCGAGATCCGGATGGGTTGGGGCGATGACGATCGCTAGCTCCGCCGGGCGGTGCATGAAGTCGTCGATCATCTCTCGCATGAATTCGCGGCCCGAGGTGGGTCCGTTCGCCTCGATACCGGTCAACTCGGCGTCCATCATGGCGGCTATCTCGCCGACGTGCCGATCGAGTCGCTCGCCGTCCAGCACCACCTCGAGGTTGAAGGGTGACTGGAAATTGTCTGACTCAGGCGTTCGAATGCCTGAACGCATCCGGCGTCGCATGCTGTAATTGAGCGCATCAAGCCAGCGGCGTCTGAAGTGTGCCGACATTGCAGATTGACCTGCATCCAACTGCGTGAGCGTTTCGGCATCGACCCAAGGTCCGCCGATCCAGGGTGTCGTATCGGCGAACTTTCCCAGGGCGTATGCGAACACGACGTCTGGATGCATCGATCGAGGTGTTGAAAGCATGTCCGGCCTGAAGAGCCAGATCACCAGATCGGCACCGGCATCGGCAAGCCGGTCTGCGAGAAGTCGAGCCTCGACCTGGTTGGTTCCATTGGTGGAGAAGTTGTAGACACGCCACCCCTCGGGGGCGGCGGCCTGCACGATCGATGCATCGATCCCCTCGACACCGGCGGAGTTGCTGATGATGACCGCGACTGAATCATCGTCCTTGAACAGGTCGGCATCCAGGCTCGACGCAATGGCAATTGGGCGGCGCACATCTGCGGGGAGGCCCAATTGCGGGAGGACGATGAAGTGATGAATGGCAAACGCCAGGCCAAGGCCGACGAGGAGCGGCACGCACAACCGAATCAACTCGGCGAGCAGCCCGCGACGACTCGGTTCTTCGGTGCGAATGCCCCCTCCAATTGGCGCTTTGGGTTGGTCATCAGGCAATGGTGCTCGTCCTCGAATCCGTGTACGAAGCCTAGCATCGGCGGTTTGGATGGCAACCTTCAGCGATTCCCCACTGGCGTGATTCCTCGCAGAGGTCGCACCGGGCCGGCGGCCGCATCTTGGGGCGCGTGGTCAGAAGTGCCAGTCGGGGCACGGAACAGTGAGATCGGGTGCATCGGGGTGAGCGTCGGACCGGGCCAATCGGTCCGCTTCCTCCAATGACAACCCCGGCCGTGGGGGGGTGTGCGACAAGGTGTCGGACCGTGCCGGAGAGCGGGTGAGGCGATTCGAACGCGGAGAGTCACGTCGGGACCTGGCCTGTTGCAGTCGCAGGGCAGGCTCGTCGCGTTTTCAGCGAGCGTCATGGGATGTATCTGCCGCCGTCGTCGCCCGGGCTCGCATTGATTTCGTGACCAGAAACGCACCCGGTCATGATGTTTCGACGACCTGATGCAGGTGTGTTTCCGCTGGGTTATAGTCGTCGACAGTGCCGGTGGAGGTGGGGTAAGGAGTTGGTCTCGGCGACCCGAATCCGAATCCTGCCGACCTGAACGCTTTATCCAGCGGGAGAAACAAGATGCAGGATTCCGATCCCGATTCGACCAAGAATCAGCGCCCCACGTCATCCGAGGGGTGCACGGAAGACGCTTCCGACGATGCTCAACTGACCGATGAGCAGTTGGAGAATGCTGCAGGCGGTTACGCCAGTACGATTGCCGGGACCCCCGAATACTGAACTTTGATCCTCAGGTCATCTTCATCAGCCAACGGGATGAACTCTCGCAGGAGGCTCCATCCCATCCCACTTCACCTGCACTGGCTGACGACCTGGACACTTTCCCCCTGGTGCGACACCTCATGAGCGATCAACGAAACCAACTCGCCGACCTCTTTGCGGCGTGCTGGAAGGATGCCGCCTTGAAGCAGCGCTTCATGGCAGATCCCAAGGCGGTGCTTGCTGAACATGGGATGGACGTGCCCGATGGCATGGACGTGAACGTGGTCGAGAACACCGACAACTGCGTACACATCACCCTGCCGATGAAACCTTCGGGCGATCTTTCGGATGATGAGTTGAGCAACGCTGCGGGGGGTTCCGGACCTTTCACCTTCACTCTTTTTCCCGAACCAACTCTTTTCGATGATGAAATATGGACGTGAACGTCGTCGCCGCCGATGCGCCTTCCGGACCTTTCGTCCAAACACCCCTGTGCTGACTGACTGATGACCGCAAACACTATCCCCTGGCGAAACGAACCATGACTGAACAACGAAACCAACTCGCCGACCTCTTTGCCGCGTGCTGGAAGGACGAGGCCCTGAAGCAGCGCTTCATGAACGATCCCAAGGCGGTGCTTGCTGAATACGGCATGGACGTTCCTGATGGCAGGGCCGTGAACATCGTCGAGAACACCGACGACATCGTGCACATCACCTTGCCTGCGCCGCCCAGCGGAAGCCATGACCTTTCCGATGAACAGCTGAGCGACGCTGCGGGTGGTGCGCAATCGATCGGCGGGGGTGGGGGAAACGGTGGATTCAACGCCTCTGAAGCATGGATCGCGCAATCGGTCGGCGGGGGTGGGGGAAACGGTGGATTCAACGTTACTTGAATGTCCGATGACATCCCTTGACGCCGCGGCGCCTGAAAGAATCAAGAATGACCGGACATCGACACAGCCTGGCCGATCTCTTTGCCGCCTGCTGGAAGGACGCCGCCCTGAAGCATCGCTTCATGGCAGATCCCAAGGCGGTGCTCGCTGAGTACGGCATGGGCGTGCCTGATGGCATGGACGTGAACGTGGTCGAGAACACCGATACCACCGTGCACATTTCGCTGCCTGCACCGCCCAGCGGTCACGAGGATCTTTCGGACGATGATCTGAGCAACGCTGCGGGGGGTTTGGACGGCGTGGGGGGATTCGGTGGTGAAGGGGGTAACGGTGGACGCGTCGACTGAGTGGCAACTTCAGACCGTGCACCACGGCCTGAAGATCCATGGTCCAAAAGCGACAACCGCCCCCGGCGTCGGCCGGGGGCGGTGTTCTTTGTAAAAGCGGGTGAGGCGATTCGAACGCCCGACATTCACGTTGGCAACGTGACGCTCTACCACTGAGCTACACCCGCGATTCTGGCAATCGCTTGGATTGTCTCCAGCCGCAAGTCTCGGCCGGAGGGGGAGTATACCTCACCGCGCGGTGGCGACAAGTTTCCGAGGGAATCGAACCGCCGCCGACTGCCGTCTGGCGGGGCGGGACCGGATAACCGGCATTCCGCGAGCCCCGGGGGGGACGCCTCCGGTGATTCCCGGCCGCCCAGGAACCCGGCGTTCACGCCGGTCGGACGCCGGTCTGACGCCGGGCGGAATCGCGATCGGTGATCCACGACCCCGCGCCGCCCGGGAGGGGTGAAACGCGTCGTGGAGAACCCCGAGGTCGCGGTCGAAGACGGGGGTCGAGGCCCACTATCATGGAGATCCCTCGCCGGTCCTTCCGCGTCACGGCCCGACGCCGACGTTCGGAGGCCGCTCGTCCCCGGAGTGTCTCGCCATGCGTCCTTTTTCAACCAGACGTTCGATCCGACCCGTCCGCTGCCTGCTCGCCGCCGCCGCCCTCGGAAGCGCCGGCCTCGTCGGCGGTTTCGCCGCCACCGCGCAGCCCGCCGCGACTTCCGCCACCACCGCCGCGGCCCCGCTCGACTTCAAACTCGACCCGGTGCACTGCATGGCGCTCTTCCGAATCCATCACGTGGGGGCCGGCCAGTTCTGGGGGATGTTCGACCAGGTCGAGGGCTCCATGACCTACGCCGAGGATGGCAAGACCGCCCCGACCTTCGATGTGACCGTGCAGGTCGAGAGCGTGCACTCCGGCACCGAGAAGCTCGACCGAACCATCATCGGCCCGCAGTTCTTCAACGCGAAGGAATACGAGACGATCCGCTTCGTCTCGACGGGTGGGGAATCGAAGGGCGATGGCGTCTGGGACATCACCGGCGACTTCACCATGCACGGCGTGACCAGACCGGTCACCGCCAAGGTCGAGTTCACCGGCCTCGCCGGCAACCCGGTCCAGAAAAAGGCCGGATTCGAAGCGACCTTCGAGGTGAAGCGATCGGACTACGGCATGGACTGGGGCGTCAATAACAAGGCCCTCGGCGACGACGTCCGACTCGTCGTCGGACTCGAGGGCGACTGGACCAGATGATTCGATCCAGCGAAACCGCGTCTCGTCCCCGGAGTCCACACCAGTGATCAAGACCGTGATCTTCTCGATGGTCCTTCCCGTGCTCGCGGGTGGGGGACTCGTTGCGCTGTGCTGGCTGCTGCCGCCCCTCCGGAAGTGGCGATGGCTTTCGAGCGCGTGCTTCGGACTCGCCCTCGCGGTCGGCGTCTTCGCGTCGTTCGTCGCGGAGAACGGTGTCCCGCCTTTCCCGCCGGCGGAACGCGCCCAGTGGCTCGGCCTCGCGGCGGTGCTCGCGGCGATCTTCGCGATCCTCGGGCCGATGACCGGCTCGGCGGAACGCGAACGCAAGTGGCCCGCGACGGAACTCGTGGCGTTTCTCGCCGGGGCGATCGTCGCCGGTCTGCCGCTGATCGCGGAGCTCGCGGGTGGTGAGGCCAAGTCGATGTTCAGCGGGACCGGGCCCGCCGACCAGATCGCGATGGGACTGGCGACGGCCTTCGGCTTCCTCGCCCTCGACAAGGTCGTCGAGACCCGTCACGGGGTGACGCTGCCCCTCGCGTTCTTCATCACCTTCGCGGCCCTCGCCCCGATCGCCGACGCCGCGAGCTGGATCACCCTCACCTTCCTCGCCGCGGTCGCCGCCGGCACCAGCCTGGTGGCCGCCCTCGCGGCCCGATTCAGCGGCGGACCTTCGATCGGACGCGGTGGGCTTCTCGCCGCCACGGTCCTGCTCGTGGTGTTCCCGGTCGCCGGCTATCGCCAGACCTACGGGGAATTCCCGTGGTGGGTCTGGGGGGTCGCGGCGGGCGCGCCGATCGTGCTCCTGCCGCTCGAGAACCCCTGGATCGCGAAGCTCCCGCCGTGGGCGGGGCTCACCCTCCGCCTGCTCTGCGTCGCCGCCCTCGCGGGCGTCGCGGTCGTGGTCGCGATTCAGAGCGGTTCCGGTGGCGACGACCTCAACGACTACGGTGGGTTCAATTGAGCCGTCGGCTCGTGACCCTTGGCCCGCATCACCGCGTTCGACCACTCGTTCCAACACCCGTTCCACCACCCCGTACGAATCCCTCGGAACCGAACCATGCCGATCGACGCTCGCACGCCTTCATTCCTCCGCCGATCGGCCCGCACCACGCTGCTCGCCGCGGCTTTGATGGTGGGCGGGGGCACGCTCGCGACCGCCGGGGGGTGCGCTTCCAGCGGCGTGGCCATGGGCCCGGTGACCATCGACGCGGCGTCCCCCGAATCCCTGCTCGCCTCGCTGAAGTCGGCGGCGGGGCAGTCCTTCAACCGCTACCTCGAGGCGCTGCGTTCGGCCACGGACTGCGAACGCCTGCCGGACTTCTGCCGCCTGCTGCGGGCCCGGGAGGACGCGGCTCGGGAGATGGTCGAGCTGCGTGACGCGATGGCCGAAACGTACGGGGCCTACGGTGCGAACGCCGGGAAGATCATGCTCCGTTCCGCGTACCTCGAGCAGTTCGAGGCGATCGAACGAGCGTCGGTGTTCACGGGCGGCGGCGATCTCGCCATTCTCCGGATCGGCACCGAGGTCTACCGGATGCGGCTCCAGCCGGTGGGCTGGCGCATCGTCCAGTTCCCCGATCCGCCGTATGACCCCGCGGTTTCGGCCGATGCGATCGAGATCCTGGTCGCCCGCATCGACGCGATCCGGCGAGACGTGCTGGAGGGGCGGATCACCGACATGGAGATTCTCGAGGGTCGCATCGCCGGCGCGATGGGCGGCTGATTCCGCGGGTCACTCCTCATCCCGCTTGCTCCGAAATGAAACGCGGCCCGACGATCGAATCGTCGGGCCGCGGTCGTTGAACCGGCCGGGGGTACGGTCGGGTGAGGACTACTTGTCCTCTTCCGTGATGCCCATCCCGCTGCGGTCGGGGCCGGCGGGACGCTCGGTCGGCTGCAGACCCTCGCCGTTGGCGAGCGCCTCGAGCATCACCTGGACCGCGGTCTCGAGCTGCGGATCGCCGCCGTCGAGCATCAGGCCCGGATCGTCGATCACCTCGATGTCGGGATCGACGCCGTGGCCCTCGATACCCCAGGTGCCGTCCGTCTCGTAGAAGCCGAAGGTCGGGACCGCGGTGTAGCCGCCGTCGATGAGCGACGGGTTGCCGGAGATGCCCACGAGGCCGCCCCAGGTCCGGGTCCCGATCAGGGGGCCGAGATCGTTGTGACGGAAGAGCCACGGGAACATGTCCCCACCGGAACCGGCGAGGCCGTTGATCAGCATCGCCTTCGGTCCGGCGTGCACGCCTCTCGGCCATCGCCAGTCCTTCGAGTCGCGGGTCGCCCAGTAGTTGGTGACCG
>NYSY01000143.1 GCA_002683215.1 Planctomycetaceae bacterium | reverse complement strand
GTTTCACCCCAGACTTGCGACTTCACCCAGAGTCGCCGAGGTATCAAGACCAATGTCCGACATCGCCAACATCGCCGGAAACCGTGGTTCGTCAGCGGCACGCCTTCAGCGGCCGGACACCAGCGAATCCTCCCCCCGACCCCAGGAATCCAAGACCGATCGCTTCGGAAGACGATCCGAGGACGCCGTGGAATTTTCCGCCCAGGCGCGTCGATATGCCGGTCTTCAGCCGCGTACCGCGGATTCAAACGACCGGATCGCCACGATCCAGTCCCAGATCGCGGCCGGTACCTACGACACCGATGAACGCATCAGCGCCGCGGTCGACCGGATGATCGACCACGTCCTTTCCTGAGTTCGGCCGAAAGCACCTCGAATACCGGAAGACCGTCGTCCCCTTGGGACGACGGTTTTTCTTCATGGGCGGCGTTTAAAAGGCCTTCGGTACGCAACTTTCCCGGCATTCAGGCCTACCATTCACGCTGGTTTCGCGCATGTCCGGACGGGGCCTCCAGGAGCACCAACGTGAAGATTCGAATCAACCTCACGGTCCCGCTGTTCGCGGCGGCGGCCATGACGTTCTCCCCCGCGTCCGCCCAGCACACGCCACCGCCCGACGACATCCGGTCACCCGAGATCCGACGCGACGCGCTCGTCGGAGTGACCGTCGTTCCGCGACCCGGTGAACGCATCGAGGATGCCACGGTCCTTCTGCGAGACGGCCTCGTCGAGGCGATGGGCACGGAACTCGATGTCCCGGCGGGCTATCGCGTGCGAATCCTCGACGATCACTTCGTCTATCCGGGATTCATCGATCCTGCGGTGGTCCGAAGCGCCGGCTCACTGCTCGACCAGGCCAAGTCCGGTTCCGGAAGCCACTGGAACGACCGGATCGTGCCGCAGGTCGACATGCGGAACACCACGACCATCGACGCCGGCGGCCGGAAGGCCCTCCGCGAACAAGGGTTCACGATCGCCCAGGTCCTCCCCCAGAGTGGGATTCTGCGAGGAAGCGGCGCGGTGATCATGCTCGCCGACCGGGACATCGACGCCAGACCGCTGACCGAGGACGGCATGCTCTTCGCGGCCTTCGAGACCGGTGGCTGGGGTGGCTCGTATCCGGGATCCAAGATGGGTGCGATTGCGCTGCTTCGGCAGACGTTCGAGGAAGCCGAATGGCACGCCCGCAATCGCGCGATGTACCTCGATGATGCCGATGGGATGGAGCCGCCCGAACAGTCGGATGCCCTCGACGCCCTGCAGGCCGCCATCGGGGGCCGACAGCTCGTGGTCTTCGACGCCGCGTCCGAGCTGGATGCGCTGCGAGCATCGCGAATCATCGACGAATACGAGTTGACGGGCGCCGTCCTGGGTTCCGGCATGGAGTTCCGCCGGGCGCAGGAGATCGCGGAGACGGGCCTTCCCGTCATCACACCGCTGAAGTTCCCCAAGGCCCCGGATGTCAAGGATCCGTACACCGCGGATCGGGTGACGCTTCGCGATCTCCAGACCTGGGAGCACGCGACCTCGAATCCGCGTCGGCTCCTCGAAGCCGGCGTCCCCGTGGCATTCACCACCCATCGACTCGACAGCCCCGGCAGCTTCCACGCCTCGGTCCGGAAGACCATCGAAGCGGGCCTGGGCGCCGACGAGGCGCTCGCCTGCATCACCACCCGCCCCGCCCGGATGCTGGGCATCGAGGATGTCGCGGGAACGATCCGTACCGGCGGCATGGCGAACCTCGTCGTGATGGACGGCGAGATCTTCGAGGATGGTTCGAACATCCGCGAGGTCTGGGTCGCCGGCCGCCGAAGCGAAGTCAAGGTCCCGACCCCCTTCCCGCTCGGCGGCGAATTCGACGTGCTCGTGGACGGGGTGATGCTGGAGGATCTGGAGGCGTCCATCGACCCGGAGAAGAAGCGACTCAAGATCGCACCGGTGAAGGTCGAAGAGGAGTCGCCCGAGACCGACGAGAACGCGGACACCGAGACCGAGGGTGTCGACGCCGACCCCGCCGAAGAGATCGACGACGCCAAGCCGGCCCGGGAGGATCCGATCTCCGGAACCTGGGACTGCGAAATCGAAGTTCCCAACATGGGGGGACTTCCCGTGACGCTCACCTTCATGCTGGATGAGAACGATCTCGTCACCGGTGGCATGAGCAGCGACATGTTCTCCGCCGAACTCGGCGGACGCTTCGACCGCGCCGCCTCGACGCTCGAAGTCCGGATGAGCATGGAAGGCGGACCGGGTGCGGAACTCGAACTGAAGGTCACCGGCGATCGGCTCGAGGGCAGCAGCGAGATGCCCGGAGGACGGACCGCGAACCTGACCGGATCCAAGGTCGCCGGCCTCGAAGCCGACGAGGAATCGGACGGCAAGCCCAAGCGGGACCGCAAGCCCGGGGGGCTCCGGAACATCAAGGTCGGAAACCGCGGGGTCGGCTTCGCCGGCGACGGCGGCATGTTCGGGCTCGAGGGCGACGTGGTGGGAACCGCGGTGGTCGTCGAAGATCGACTGGTCGGATCGCTGCAGACCCTCGACGGACGATTCGTCCCCTTCGAACTCGTTCCTCGGATGCCCGAGGAAACGACCGAGGAGATCGGAGACGGTGACGAGGAATCCGAGGGCGCCGAAGCGGACGACGTGACCGAAGACGACGGCAACGAGATCGAGCCGCTCGAGCCCCTGCCGGTTCCCCTCGGCACCTACGGACGAATCGAACCACTGCGACAGCGCAACGTGCTGATCCGGGACGCGACGATCTGGACCGCCGGAGACGCGGGCGTGATCGAGGGCGGCGACCTGCTGGTCGTCGACGGCCGGATCGCCGCGGTGGGGATCGACCTCGACGTCCCCTACGACGTGACCATGGTGGACGGCACCGGACTGCACCTCACCCCCGGGCTCATCGACTGCCACAGCCACACCGGCATCTCCGGAGGCGTCAACGAAGGCGGCCAGACCAACACCGCCGAGGTCCGGATCGGCGACGTCATCGATCCCGACGACATCGACTTCTTCCGGCAGCTCGCCGGCGGCCTCACCGCCGCGAACCAGCTCCATGGATCGGCGAACCCGATCGGCGGCCAGAACTCGGTGATCAAGCTCCGTTGGGGCGGAACCGTCGAGGACATGAAGTTCGAAGGCGCGAAGCCCGGAATCAAGTTCGCCCTCGGCGAGAACGTCAAGCGCGGCGGCGGATACCCCGACACCCGCATGGGCGTCGCCGCGTTCATCGAGGACGCCTTCCAGGCCGCGCTCGAATACGACGCCGCCCGGGACGCGTTCGCCGCGCTTCGCCCCGAGGAGCAGGCGCGACGGTCCCCACCGCGGCCCGACTTCGAGCTCGACGCCGTGGTCGAGATCCTCGATGGCGACCGGATCATCCACTGCCACAGCTATCGACAGGACGAGATCCTGATGCTCCTGCGGCTCTGCGAGCGATACGGCGTTCGGATCGGCACGCTGCAGCACATCCTCGAGGGATACAAGGTCGCGGACGAGATCGCCGCACACGGCGCAGGCGCCAGCAGCTTCAGCGACTGGTGGGCGTACAAGATGGAGGTGATGGACGCCATTCCGCACAACGGCGCGTTGATGAACGAGGTCGGCGTCCTGGTCTCCTTCAACTCCGATGACGACGAACTCGCGACTCGGATGAACGACGAAGCCGCGAAGGCCGTTCGCTGGGGCGGGCTCGATCCCCACGAGGCGCTGAAGTTCGTCACGATCAATCCCGCCCGCCAGCTTCGAATCGACGACCGCGTCGGCTCGCTCGAAGCCGGCAAGGACGCGGACTTCGTCATCTGGAACGCCGCTCCGCTCTCGAGCTACGCACGTTGCGAGGAGACCTGGATCGACGGCATCCGCTACTACGATCGGGACGAGGCGGCGGAGATCCACGCCGAAGCCATGCTCGAACGCGGCAAGCTCCTCGCCAAGGCATCCGGCGGTGCTTCCGACGACGACCCCGAGGCCGGTGAACGATCCGGCCGCCGCGGCCGACCGACCGGTCTGCTCGCCCGGATGCTCCAGGATCGCGAGAACCTGCTCCTCGAACGGGTCGCCCGCGGTGAGGATCCCGCGGCGATCAAGGCCGGGGAATGCGGATGCGGTTCCGCCTCGATGATCGAACTCGCCCGGAGCCTCGCCCGGGATCGCGCCCGTCTCGAAACGCTCGAATCGGAGGAATCCCGATGAAGTCTCTCACTCGGATCATCTCGATCACCGCGACGTTCGCGATCGCGGCGTCCGTCTCCGGACAGTCGGCGCAGGTTCCCGCCCCGCCCCAGACCGAGTCCCTGCTCATCCACAACGCTTCCGTGCACGCGGTCTCGGACGACCATCCCACCGCGATCGACGCCGGCTGGGTCCGGTTCGAGGACGGACGGATCGTCTCGATGGGTGAGGGCGAACCGCCGCAGGCCGCCCTCGCAGGCGCCAGACACATCGATGCCGAAGGCCTCAGTCTCGTTCCCGGGTTCATCTCCGGGCCGAGCCAGATCGGCCTGCTCGAAGTCGAACAGGTCAGCGCGACCGACGACCGCCGGGAAGGCGCAAGCCGAAGTCCCGAAGCCGCGGCGTGGATCGCGGTCAATCCCGACAGCGACCTCATTCCGGTCGCCCGTTCCGGTGGCGTCCTGCACACGCTGGCGATGCCGATCGGCGGAACCATTCCGGGAAGAGCCAGCGTGCTTCGCATGGATGGCTGGACGACCGAGGATCTTGCGCTGGTCCGCGATGCGGGCGTGATCGTGAGCTGGCCCATGGCCGCGCCGATCCGCGCCTCCTGGATGCGTCGCGGGGGCGCCAGTCAGCGACAGAGCATCGATGCCAGACTCAAGGCGATCGACACCTGGTTCGACGACGCCGAGGCGTGGGCGGCGGCCCGCGCCGCGGACGAGACCACCCCCACGGATCTTCGATTCGTCGCGATGCAGCCGGTCCTCGAAGGTGAGCGACCGGTGTTCATCCGGGCCGATTCCCGAGGGCAGATGGAGACGTCGCTCGCCTGGGCCGCGGCCCGCGGCCTTCGCCCCGTGATCGTCGGAGGCAGCGCCGCCGCCGAATGCATTCCCCTGCTCCAGCGAACCGGCGCCTCCGTCATCCTCACCCGCGTTCATCGGCTCCCGCCGTCTCGTCACCATGCCGTCGATCGATGCTTCACCATCGCGAACGCCCTCGAAGCGGCGGGCGTGCCCTTCGCGATCGGCGCCGAAGACGAACCCGCCCACGAACGCGAGATCGCCCACAACGCGGCGACCGCGGCCGCCCACGGCCTCTCGAAGGAAGCGGCCCTCCGTGCGATCACCCGAGGCCCGGCCGAGATCATCGGGGTCGGCGACCGACTCGGATCGATCCAGTCCGGCCACAGCGCCACGTTCTTCCTGTGCGAAGGTGATCCGCTTGAAGTCGTGAACCAGCCCATGCGGGCCTGGATCGACGGCCGCGAGCTCGACCTCGGTGACCGGCAGAAGCGGCTCTATGAAAAGTACCGCGAGAAGTACCGCCAGAAGGGGATCATCGACGGCTGAATCGAAGAGGGTCAGTCTTCAAGCGAGACGGGGAGATCGAACCCCGTCGACTGGCTCAAGGTCGCGCCGTCCCGACCCCGGTACGCGACGTCGATCCGCAGGCGTCGGCCCGCCACGACGTTGGGCAGGTCGACGTCGATC
>NYSY01000142.1 GCA_002683215.1 Planctomycetaceae bacterium | reverse complement strand
CGTCACCTCGGTGCCGGACTGGCGACGCTTGTCGACGATCGCGAGGTCGCAGCCGAGCACGGTCGCGTACATGTTCGCGACCTTCACGTTGCCGACGTCGGGTGAGACCACCACGATCTCGCGCAGGGCGTCGCGGGAGGCGAGGAAGTGCTCGACGAACACCGGCGCAGCGCTGAGGTGATCGACCGGAATGTCGAAGAAGCCCTGGATCTGGGCGGCGTGGAGGTCCATGCAGAGGACGCGGTCCGCCCCGGCGGCGGTGACGAGGTTGGCGACCATCTTGGCGGTGATCGGGACACGCCCCTCGTCCTTGCGGTCCTGACGGGCGTAGCCGAAGTAGGGGATCACCGCGGTGATCCGCTTGGCCGATGCCCGGCGGAGACAGTCGATGTAGACGAGAAGCTCGATCAGGCTGTCGTTGACCGGTTGGCAGGTCGGTTGGACGACGAAGCAGTCCCGGCCGCGGACGTCCTCGTCGAGCTTGACGAAGATCTCGCCGTCGGGGAACTCCGAGGAGGTGCTCCTGCCCATGGGCAGGTCGAGGTGCGTGCACATCGAAGACGCCAGGTCGCGTCCCGCACGGCCTGCGAAGATCTTGATGTGTTCCCGGTCGCTCGCGGTCATGCGTCGGTCTCCGAGGACTTGATGCCGTGGCGGGCTCGGATGATGCCGTCCACGATCGCAAGCTGTTCCTGATCGTTGATGCTCAGCACGTCCTCGGCAGGAACCGCGTCCACGACCGCGACCCCCGAATCGTCCCGGCGGGTGATGCCGAACACGTCGGTGACGTAGTACTCGCCGTTGGCGTTGTCGTTCCCGGTGCGGGCGAGCCGGTCGAACAGCGGGCCGGCCCGGAAGCAGTAGTAGGAGGGGTTGACCTCGCGGATCTCGAGCTGATCGGGCGTGGCGTCCTTCTGTTCGACGATGCGTTCGAAGTCGCCCGCGGCGTCCCGGAGAATCCGCCCGTAGCCCGAGGGATCATCGATCTGGGCGGTCGCCAGCGTCGCGTCCGCGGCGGTGGTTCGATGCGTTTCGAGCAAGGTGGAGAGGGTCTCGGTGCGAATCAGGGGCCCGTCGCCGCAGAGGACGAAGACGTCGTGGGCGCCGCGATCGGCGAATGCGGCGCGGGCCTGGTCGACGGCGTGGCCGGTCCCGAGCTGCTCGGTCTGCTCGACGAACTCGATGTCGGTCGCGTCCGCGAGGCTGGCCCGGACCAGCTCGGCCTTGAATCCGACCACGACCACGATCCGGTCCGCACCGGCGTTGCGACAGGCGTCGATCACCCAGTGGAGCATCGGCCGTCCGCCCACTTCATGCATCACCTTCGGCAGATCGCTCTGCATCCGGGTTCCCTTGCCTGCGGCGAGGATGATCGCGTCGACCGGCGTGGCGTGCTGTTGTTCGGAGGAGTTCATGGGATCGGTGGCAGGGCCTGTAAGGTTCGGGGGAGCGATGCGCCGAAGGCCGGGGAAGCTGGCCCGCCTAGATTTGAACTAGGACTGCTTGGATCAAAACCAAGAGTGCTACCGTTACACCACGGGCCAGTGGTCGGGACGCTCCACGCGAGCGTGGAGGGCGTTCCGCGGAGATGCTTCCTCGCCGGACGTCTGAAGTTGAGGATCGTTCAGTGGACTCGGGACGCGTCGGTGACGCATCATCGGAACCGGAGGACGCCGGGCGGGACCATCCCACTCGACGGGTCGCGGTCCGGAGCGTCGAAGACGATCCGAGTCCGCGGCTGAGGTGGGCGGGAGCACGCGAAAGCCGCGAACGGCGTGCCCCATGGGGCGCCAGCGAAGAAGCTGTCACCCTCGGCCCGAGTTCCGGAGTCTACCGGAATCCTCGCCTCGGCGGAAGTCCTCCGCTCGATCGGATGCCACGAAAAAACCCCGATCCCGGCGTGGGATCGGGGCCTTCAGGAGAAAGTGAGGCGATTCGTCGGAACACTCAATCTCGACGTCGCCCCTCGGAAGGTGAAGATCGCTTCCTCGTGGATGCTTCCGGGCCGGCGTCACCGGCTCGGCGAAGTCGCGGGCCGAGGTCGCGGGCCCGACGGACTTCGTCGTTCTGCCGCGCCGCGCCGTGGGCTCGCTTCCCGCTTCGGACGCGTCGGACCGCGTCCCGTTCGCGGGCCTCGTTTCTCGCATTCCGCTTCGCCGATCCACGGTGCTGCTTCGAACTTCGAACGCCTTCCCGCTCGCGTCGATCGTGATCGGGGCGGGCTCGCCTTCCGTCCCGACGTCCGTCGGCCTTGACCCGCATCGGCGTGACCGCGTCCCTCCGATCGGCGACGCGTCGGGATCGCTCGTCCAGCGACCGTGAGCGTTCTCCCGCACCACGGCGGGATCGTCGATCTACGAGTTCACGGCGGTCCTGGTTCTCACCGGCACGGTTCATGGCCGGGCCGGACCGCCGGACCCGTCGTTCACCATCGTGATCGTCCGACATCTTGGCGAGGCGGCCGAGCATCGCCTGCCGCATTCGAGGCGACATCCGGTCGAGCTGGTCGGCGATTCGTCGAGCCTGCTCGGGCGTGAACGTTCGAGCCTGCGCCTTCCGGGGAGGCGTCTCCGAACGTTCGAGCATCGACGTGCCAACCTTGAGACGGGAAGGGCTCCGATCGACGGTGGCCGACGAGGAAGCGAAGGCTCCGGATGCCAGGGCGAGCGAGACGGGGAGGATGATCGCGGTCAATCGGCGCATGGGACAGGACTCCATTCGAATGGCGGCGGACGGCTCGCGTCCGGGTCGCACTGGAAGAGGCGTCACGCTCTTTCGAGGTGTTGCACGTTGAAAGTCGGTTTCGCAGGACCTTCGGTCAAGCGAACACCTTGAAAACGAACCGGG
This sequence comes from Planctomycetaceae bacterium, assembly GCA_002683215.1. Taxonomy (GTDB): domain Bacteria; phylum Planctomycetota; class Phycisphaerae; order Phycisphaerales; family SM1A02; genus UBA12014. Next base: position 4,662 of record NYSY01000142.1, on the reverse strand, counting down.
ATCGAATGCATTGCGGAACCTGCAGCCAATTCAGGGAATTCGTCCCGCCGCGTCGGATGGTCCGGAAAACCACGGGGGAATCGGATGTCCGCACGGCCGCGGGCTCCGAATCGATCGGACCGCGGCGGGGGGGGGAATCCCCGTGCTACAGTCCTCCGTCCTCCGCGACCCCCTCCCCATCGAAGGAACACGACATGGCCGACACCACCGCCCCCCAGATCACGCTTGCCGCGGAGACGATCGTCTCCATCGATCCCGCGACGGGCGAACCCGTGGGCGAGATCGACGTCACTTCGGTCGATCGGATTCCGCAGATGGTTCGGGACGCCCGGTTCGCCCAGCGAAGCTGGAGCGCCCTGTCGTTCGAACAACGGGCGGAGATTCTCAAATCGGCGGTCCCCAGGCTCGTGGAGGAGGCACCGAGAATCGGTGAGCTTCTCACCCGGGAGATGGGCAAGCCGAAGCCGCAGGGCGTGGGCGAAGCGACCTACTGCGCAGAAGGCATCACCGACGAGGTGGACGCGGTGATCGAGGCGCTCCTTCCTGAAGTGCTGGAGGACGAACACACCAACACCACGCTTCGGTTCGATCCGTACGGCGTGGTGGCGGCGATCACGCCGTGGAACTTCCCGCTGCTCATGGTCTTCCAGTCCGTCATCCCGGCGCTGGTCGCGGGCAACACGGTCCTGCTCAAGCCCAGCGAGGAGACCCCGCTCGTCGCCCGGGAATGGGCGACGGTCCTGAACGAAGCGCTGCCTCCCAACGTCCTCCAGCTCGTGATCGGCGACGAGCGACAGGGGCGGGCCCTCGTCGAATCACCGATCGACCTCGTGGTGTTCACGGGCAGCCGTGAAGCCGGCAAGCACATTCTCCGCGAGGCGAGCGGTGGCTTGAAGCGGGTCATCCTCGAGCTCGGTGGCAAGGATCCGATGGTGGTGCTGGATGGCGCCGACCTCGATCGTGCCGCGGCCTTCGCGGCCCGCAACTCGTTCCGCAACGCCGGCCAGGTCTGCGTCAGCACCGAGCGGATCTACGTCGAGTCCTCGATCGCCGACGCGTTCACCGAAAAACTGGTGGAACGAGCGGACGGGATGAAGCAGGGGCCGGGGATGGAGGACGGGGTCGAGGTCGGGCCGATGATCAACCGGCGGCAGAAGGACCACGTCCTGCGGCAGATCGAAGCCGCGATCAAGGACGGTGCGACGGTGTTCCACGGCGGCGAGGATGGTGGTGAGGGGAACTTCGTGCCGCTCACCGTGCTCGGTGACCTCCGGCACGACATGGACATCATGAGCGAGGAGACCTTCGGCCCCGTGGCCTGCGTGATGTCCGTCGACCACGCGGACGACGCCGTCCGGCTCGCCAACGACAGCCGCTTCGGGCTCGCCGCGAGCGTCTGGGGGGACCCGGAAAGGGCGGAAGCGGTCGCGGCCCGCATGAACGCCGGCATGATCGGCGTCAATCGAGGGTGCGGCGGGGCCGAGGGCAGCCCGTGGGTCGGGGCGATGGAGAGCGGCTACGGCTGGCACTCCGGCAAGTACGGGCACCGGCAGTTCTGCCAGATCCGGACCATCAGCCGCGGTCGTTCGAAGGGCGAGGGCTGACTCGATGCCGCTTCCGATCGCTGGCGAAGTCGAAGTGGTGGTGGTCTCCGCCGCCCCGGTCTCCATCCACGGAGACCTGTACGTCGATCTCGCGATGCGGGTCCCCGGCGACGAGGCCGCGACCCTCGCCCGGGTCCCGGCCTCGGCCTTTCCGGCCGCGGCGGACGGCGAACGCCGCCTTCCCGCGGTCGGCGGCCGCCTGCTCGTTCGCGTGTTGCTGGGGCAGGTGGATGCGGTGCGTCCCGTCGACTGACCCGGCGACCCGCGAGCTCAGCCGAGGATCGCCGTGACCTTCGCCTCGATCGAATCGTCCCAGGCGAAATCGACGGCGGCGACGTTTTCCAGCAGTTGTGCGGAACGGGTCGCGCCCACGATGCAGCTCGAGATCTCGCTTCGCCGGAGGCACCAGCGGAGAGCGAGCGTGGACATCGGCACGTCGAGGTCCGCCGCGACGAGGGCGAGTCGTCGGACGCGTTCGATGTTCTCCTCGGTGAACCGCCGTCGCAGGAAGACGCCCTGCTTCTCGTCGCCCGCTCGGGCGTCGTCCGGTGAGGCATCGAGATACTTGCCGGTGAGCATCCCTTCGGCCAGCGGAGAGAAGCAGACGTTGCCCAATCCGCACTTCGCGGTGGTCGGGAAGACGCCTTCCTCCCAGTGTCGGTCGAGCATGTTGTAGATCGGCTGGTTCGAGATGGGGCGGTGCCAGCCCGCCGCTTCGCAGATCGAGACCGCGGCCTCGATCTGAGGGCCGGTCCATTCACTCACGCCCCAGTAGAGGGCCTTCCCTCGTTCGACCAGGTCGCTCATCGCGCGGCAGGTCTCCTCCAACGGCGTGTGCTCGTCGTAGCGGTGGCACTGGTAGAGGTCGAGATAGTCGACCCCGAGCCGACGAAGCGACTTGTCCATCTCCTGATGCAGGTGTTTTCGGGAGAGTCCTCGGTCGTTCGCGGTCGGGAAGGGCCAGTCCGGTTCGTACGGCCAGAAGACCTTCGTGGCCAGCACGTAGGTCTCCCGGGGGAACGGCCGCAGGGCGTGGCCGACGACCGGTTCGGTCCCGCCCGCGCCGTACGCGTTCGCGGTGTCGAAGAAGTTGATCCCGGCCTCGTAGGCGACGCGGTGCAGTTCGGTGGCACGGTTCAGATCACCGCCGTCGAGGGTGAGCCAGGAGCCGAAGCCGATCTCCGAGACGAGGAGTCCGCTGTTTCCGAGGTGGCGATAGTTCATGTCGGTCTCCGGGTCCGGGTGATTCGCGATCGGGATCCGGGAGTCTACGGGTTCGATTCCGGCCGCGAGCCGGTTAACCTTCAGGCGTGCTCGACGCCGACCTTCTTCTCAGGATCTACGCCGCCGGCTGCTTCCCCATGTGGGACGAAGCGAATTCGGAGACCGGGATCTTCCGACCGGATCCGCGGGCCATCATCGAATTCGACGGGCTCCACGTGCCGCGTCGGCTCGAGAAACGCATGCGAGGTGCTCCCTTCCGCCTCACCACGAATCAGGCGTTCGAGGACGTCCTCGATGCCTGCCATGAGGATCGCGACGACGGATGCTGGTGTTCGCCCGAGATGGTGATCGCCTACCTCGAACTCCACGAGCGGGGCTTCGCCCACAGCATCGAGGCATGGGTCGGTGATCGACTGGTGGGTGGTCTCTACGGCGTCCAGCTCGGGGCCGCCTTCATGGCCGAATCGAAGTTCAGTCGGCCCGAGGCGGGGGGGACGGATGCCTCGAAGATCGTGCTGGTCGCCACGGTGAGATCGCTGGCCGACGCGGGCTTCTCGCTCTTCGACGTGCAGTTCCGCAACGACCACATCGATCGCTTCGGCGTCGTGGAGATCGACGCGGAGGACTACGAGCGACGCCTCGAACGGGCGCTCGCCACGCCACGAGACTGGCCGATCGAGATCGATGGAGACAGGGCCCGCGTCGAGGCGGAGGATCAGGGCTGACCGAAGAGCGCCCAGGACCACTGGACCGACTCGGAGCTGCGGAGGTCGGCGAGCGGTGGGCCGCGTTCCTCGGCCAGCCATCGGTCCGCTGCGGTCCGGTCGGAATCGGCGTCGAAGGGCGAGGCTCGGGCGGTCCCGGCCTGACGCGAGACCAGTCGGATCGATGCGGGGGCGTCCGGATCGCCCTCGACCAGCAGGATGAACTCGTCGTTCACCTCCATGTGGTCGAAATCTTCGAAGGACGTGGACTTGCCGGTGGACTCGAGCGTCCACACCCCGCCGTATCGCACGAGCACGAAGTCGTCGACGATGTTGACCGCGTTGGCGTCCCCCGGGGCGCTCGGACCGACCCTGGCCAGGTAGACCCCCATCGGCAGGAGGCAGAGGACGAATGCCGCCGCCGACAGCAGGATCATGACGATCCCGGCGGTGAATCGCTTTCGCACGAAGAGCACGACCGCGATCAGGATGAGAATCGGCGCGAGGACCAGCGATCCACACATCACGGTGAAGATGCTCGGCATCATCGATCAGGCTTCGGCGCCGTCGAGCCCTCGGTCGCGTCGACGTTCATCATGCGGAGCCGTCGATCCCGGAGGGAGAGGATCAGGGCGGTCGCCGCGGTCGCCGAGAGCCGCGGGGCGGCGGTGTAGTCCTGCGGGTTGTTGTCGCGGTTCATCTGGTAGTAGAACGAGCCGTCGGGGCAGTGGGCGAGGCTGAACCACCACCGGTTCTCATCGAGCAGGGCGCGGAGCGCCTCGGGATCGGCGGCCGCGCCGAAGGCGGTCCAGACCATGCCGAGGATCGGCGATCCGTGGGTGTCGCTGAAGGTGTCGGGGTGCCGGCCGATGCAGCGGGCCGTCGACAGCGCGTAGGCCCGATACGCGGGTTCGTCGGGGGTCAGCGCATGGGCGAGGGCGGCGGCGCCGGTGCGTCCCATGTCCGCGTATCCCGGGTTGTCGCGGCCGCTGTCGGCGTACCAGACGTAGCCGTTGTCACCGGTTCCCCGGACCACGAAGTCGTGGGCGCGTCGGAAGCGGTCTTCGTCGATCTCCACGCCGCATTCCCGCATCAGCGCCCAGGCGATCTTCGCCTGCATCGTCAGGATG
>NYSY01000141.1 GCA_002683215.1 Planctomycetaceae bacterium | reverse complement strand
GCACCGGCGCGGAAGGCGACGGTGAGGCCCTGGTTGAGCGATTCCTTCGCGGCCGCGGTGGTCCGGGCGGAGGCGTTGGTCGCCGTCTTCATCCCGAAGTAACCGCAGAGTCCCGACAGCAGACCGGCGACGGCGACGCCACCGACGGTCCAGAAGTCCTGAAGACCGCCTGCGGCCATCACCACGAGCAACACGAGCAATGCGACGAACACGCCGGTGATGATTCGGTTCTGGCGGCCGAGGTAGGCCCCCGCTCCATCCCGGACCGCCTTGGCGATCCGGATCATCTCGGGGTCACCTTCCGTGTGACTCATCACGGACTTGAAGAAGAGGAGCGCCGCGATCAGCGCCAGTACCGCGCCCACCGGGGCGAGAAACCAGGCCGGTGCCTCGGTGATCGCCGGCATCGCGGCGAACGTGAATCCTTGGAATGGGATGATCGTGTTCATCTGGTGCTTGGTCCTTGCTTGGATACCGGTCGGGTCGGACGGAAGGGGTGGACGGAAACCTGGGCGGTCTGGTGTCGAGCGAAACCAGATTCCCTGCCGTCGACCACGACGGCAACCACCACGTGCGACCTCCAAGGGTCGACCCGGTGACTTGGGTGCTTCATCGGCGGATCGAGTGACCGATCGCCAATCCCGGAGTCTTCATTCTGGTGAATCAGCGAGGCGGCATGCCGACGCGGGCCACCCGGGCGACCCGCTTGCGGGCCTCTCGACGATTTCGCTCGGAGGGCTTCTCGAAGTACTGACGCTTCTTCACGTCCTTCGTCAGCCCTTCCTTCTCGCAAAGCTTCTTGAATCGACGGAGCATCTGCTCCGCACTCTCGCCACCACGGGCTTTGATTCGAATCGCCATGACCGTCGCTGCTCCAGACCGCGTAAAGCGGTATTTCTTGGGGAAGCAGAGCATTACAACCAATCCCCGGCCTCGCCGCAAGGGGCAATCCGCATGGATGCGGGATTGCACCCGACTTTCGAAGCGGATTTCGCCTGTCGCGATGGGCTGACCAAGCTGGCGGGCCTGAAGCGGAACCGTAAGTTGATTCCCAACAGTTACTTGCCAAAGACCCGCCGAGGGAGGACGACCCGCGTCATGCCCGCTCCCGGCCCTTGAAAAGGGGCTTTCGATGACCCGCGGCCCATGGTCCCGATACGCTGAACCTTCCCGATCCCCTCCTCCAAGGAACACCGTGCCGCTTCTGATCGATGCGTACAACGTCCTCCACGTCGTTGGTGTCCTGCCGCCGGATCTTGCGGGCATCGATCTCGAGGAACTGGCGATCTTGATCGCCGGAAGCCGCTTTCGAGGTGAAGAAGCGGTGCTGGTCTGCGACGGGGTGAACAAGCCGCATCGAGTCGACGAGACCGGGCGGGTCCACGTGCGATTCGCCGGTGCGGGCGTGACGGCCGACGACCTGATTCTCCGGCTGGTGCGAGGATCCTCGGCCCCTCGACGGCTCACCGTCGTGACCAGCGACCGCGAGATCGTGGTGAACGCCCGACGCCGTCGCGCCGCGGTGATCTCTTCCGAGTCTTTTCTCGAGACCCTCGCGTCCGATCGACAGACCGGTCCATCGGCCGAAAACACGCCGTCATCGACCTCCTCGAGCCAGGCCACGGATCGAAGGCAGGTGGAACACTGGCTCCGGCTCTTCGGCGTCGACGAGAAGTTGCTGGATCTCGAATCCGGCGTGGTCGATTCGGAGCCCCCCCCACGGCCGGCCCCCGACGCCGCGGACGTGACCACCGGCCCGCCTCCCTCGACGACGCCTCCACCGACCCCCGATCGGCCGAAACGAGTGAGACCGACCGACCTGGCCGATCCCGATTCCCCGCCGATCATGAACGCGGAGCATCTCGATCAGATTCGGACCGAAGACGTTCCGTCACTCGACATGAATCGCCTGCTCGGAGATTCGGGGGAATCGCCGGTCCCGCCGCCCCCCTCGACAGACGAGGCCGATCCGAATCCCCGATGATGCCCCACCCCGCCCCGCACGGAGTCTCCGATGAAACTCGATTTCGATGCACCCCCCGCCGATCCGTTCGACGTCTTCACCGACTGGTTCGACCACGCGGTTGAAAGTGCCGGCACCCCGAATCCCAACGCGATGACGGTGGCCACCGCGACGCTGGACGCCCGCCCCACCGCGAGAATCGTGCTCCTCAAGCAGTACGACCACCGAGGCTTCGTCTTCTTCACGAATCGGGAGAGCCGGAAGGGCCTCGAACTCGCCGCCAATCCACGGGCGGCGCTGCTCTTCCACTGGGACAACCTCGACCGCCAGCTTCGGATCGAGGGCCCGATCGAGCAGACGACCGAGGCGGAAAGCGATGCGTATTTCGCGAGTCGTCCGATCGAGAGCCGACTGAACGCCATCACCAGCGATCAGTCCCGACCGATCGCGAGCCGCGACGCGCTCGAGGCTCGAAGGGCATCCATCGACGCCACCTATGCCGACGGTTCGGAACCGGCGAGGCCGCCGCACTGGGGCGGCTACCGCGTTCGACCCGACCACTTCGAGTTCTGGCAGGGGCACCCGTTTCGATTGCACGATCGCGTGACGTACGTTGCGAACGGCGACGCGTGGAACACCATGCGGCTCATGCCCTGATCGCGAACCGAAAGGCCTCCGACCACCAGCGCCCGGGTGTCGAAGGGATGCTCATTCCTCGTCCGAGGCGGTCTTCGCATAGCGACGGCGACGATTCTCACGCCGGGGCGGAATGAAACCGCCCCGGACCTTGACCCCGTCGACGCCCGCTTCACGCAGCCGGGCGACGAGATCGTCGTCCGGCACCACCCGCAACCCCGGCGCCGCGAGCACGACGTGCCGCCCTCCGTCGAGCCTGAGGTGGAGGACCGTCTCCACCGGCCGGCCCGACAGCGCATGCACGCTGCCCGCCGCCTGCTTCAACTGCCCGGAGACGAACTGCATCCGGTGCCGCGTGGCGGCCTCGTCTTCGCCGTCGCGGTTCGCGTCGATGAGAATCTCGATCCGCGTCGAGAGCAGGTTGGCCACGCGGTTCAGGGGGATGACCTGCTCCACGACGATCTGAGGTTCGCCGCGACCGGTCTCGACCTGGCCGACGAGCACGACCGTGGCGTCCACCTGGATCTGGTCCGCGTGCTTGGTGAAGGCCTCGCTGAACACGACGCCTTCGACGGTTCCGTGCTTGTCCGACATCGTGAGCATCGCCATCTTCGAGCCGTTGCGGGTCACCACCGGCCGCACCCGGTTGATGACACCGGCGAAGATCACCGGGGTCTCGTTGCCGAGGCTTCCGACGTCACGACTTCCCGCGGTGCAGAACTCCTCGATGATGCTCTGGATGCCGTCGAGCGGATGGCCGGACACGTGGAAGCCCAGCGTCTCCTTCTCTTCCGCGAGCCGGGTCATCTGATCCCAGGGCTTGACCTCGGGGAGCGGCATGCGCGGGGCCCGCTCGTCCGCTGATTCCCCCTCGTCACCGCCGCCGAAGAGCATGTTCTGTCCCGCCGAACGATCCGCGGCGAGAGACTTGCCCGCCTTGAAGGCGTCCGGCACCGCGACCACCATCGCCGCCCGCGCCTCCGCGCCGTGAATGGAATCGAACGCGCCCGCGCGAACCAGCGACTCGACCGCCTTCTGGTTGATCCGCGCGTGATCGATGCGTTCGCAGAAGTCGTGGAGCGACTCGAAGGCACCGTCCTCGCCGCGGGTCGCGACGATCGACGCGATGCCGTCCTTCGCGATCCCCTTGATCGCCTGCAGTCCGAACCGGACGTGACCAGCGCAGTTTCCCGGCACCTCGCCGTCATCGAAGACCACCGCGAAGTCCTCGCCGGAGACGTTCACGTCCGGTGGACGGACGGTCACCCCGACGTGCGGCCGCTCGGGCGTGGTGTCCGGGAACGGGACCCGCATGCACTCCTCGAGGTAGACCGACCATTCCTCGACCTTCTTCGCCTGGCTTTCGAAGGTCAGGACCGCGGCCATGTACTGGTTCGGGAAGTAGGTCTTCAGATAGGCGGTCTGGTAGGCGACGATCGCGTACCCGGTCGAATGGCTCTTGTTGAAACCGTATCCCGCGAACTTGAGGATCAGGTCGAACAGCTCGTCGGCCTGCTTGTTTCCGACCCCGTGCTTCTCCGCCCCAGCGACGAAGTCCGATCGCGCCGAGTCGATCACGCTCATCTTCTTCTTCGAAATCGCCTTGATCACGGTGTACGCGGTGCGAAGCGGAATCCCACCGAGCCCGTGAAGCACCTGCATCACCTGCTCCTGATACACCATGATCCCGTAGGTCTCCTCGGTGTACCGGTCGACGATCTCGTGCACCGAGGGAACCGACTGCGTCCCGTGCTTTCGCGCGTTGTAGTCTGGGATCAGCTCCATCGGCCCGGGACGGAAGAGCGCGTTCGCCGCGATCAGGTCCTCCAGCCGGTCGGGCTGCATCTCGACCAGCAGCTTCCGCATGCCGCCGGATTCGAACTGGAAGATGCCTCCGGTCTCACCTCGTCGGAAGAGATCGAGCACCCGCTGGTCGTCCAGCGGCACCCGCTCCATGTCGAGTGGATGGATGGCGGTTCTCGCCGCGGCGGTGCCGGCGGTCGGCATCTCGCGGCCCACCGCCTTCCAGATTCCGGCCTCGGGCACCGACTCGAGCACGAGCTGCCGTGCCCGCTCGATCGTCGAAAGGGTACGAAGACCGAGGAAGTCCATCTTGAGCAGGCCGATCCGCTCGCAGGTCGGCCCGTCCCACTGGGTGACCACGTCGTCGCTTCCGGTCGCCTTGCAGAGGGGGACGATCTCGTCGAGCGGGCGGGTCGCCATGATCACCCCGGCCGCATGCACGCCCGAGTGACGGGCATGATTCTCGAGGGCCCGTGCCGCATCAACCGCCCGCTGCACGCGGGGATCGGAATCGCAGGCCTCGCGGAGCTCGGGCTCCTTCTGGGTCGCCTCGTCGATGGTGATGTTCAGTTCGTTCGGCACCATGTTGGCAAGCCGCTGCCCGTCCGCCGGCGCGAACCCCATCACCCGGGCCACGTCCTTGATCGCCGCCTTCGCCTTCAACCGCCCGAAGGTGACGATCTGCGCGACGTGCCCGTACTTCTCGCGGACGTACTCGATCGCGTCCGCCCGGCCGTTCTGGCAGATGTCGATGTCGATGTCGGGATACTCGGCCCGATCGGGATCCGTGAATCGCTCGAAGAGCAGGCCGTAGTGGACGGGACATGCGTTCGACAGCCCGAGCACGTAGCCCACCATCGTCCCCACCCCCGAACCACGGGCGTTCGACGGAATGCCCCGCTGTCGCGCCCAGTTGACGAAGTCCCACACGATCAGGAAGTACGCGGAGATCAACTTGTCCGCGAGCACCTTGAGTTCGCGCTCCAGCCTCGCCCGGATCTCGTCGGTCACGCCGTCCGCACCGTAACGCCAGACCAGCCCCGCTTCGCAGAGATCACGCAGCGCGCGGTCGCATCCGTCCTTGAGGGCCTCGGCTTCGGCCGCGTCGGATCCCTGCGACTCGAACGGCCGCAGCTCGAATCGGGCGCAGTACCGCTTGAACCACTCGGTGAGATCACCGCCGTCGTACTCCGGCGGCTCGCCGGGATGCACCACCTCGACAACCGGTGCGTGATTCTCGCCTTCGGGGAGTTCGACGTTGCAGCGGTCGGCGATCCGGACCGTGTTGCGGATCGCCTCCAGCTCGTCGGGCTCGGGGAAGAGCGCCGCCATCTCGGCCGCGTCCTTGACGTACAGCTGCTCGGGATAGCGGAGACGGTCGGGGTCGTCCTTGGTCTTCCCCATGCTGATGCAGCAGAGGGTGTCGTGGTCGTCGTGGTCCTCCGCGCAGAGGAAGTGCGCGTCGTTGTCGACGACCAGCGGCAGGTCGAGTTCGTTCGCGAGCTTCTTCAGGAGCGGATTGATCCGCTCCTGCTCGGGGACGTGCCGCTGGAGCTCGACGTAGAACCGCGGCTCGCCGTCGGGACCCGGCGCAAACGTCTCCGCGTGCCAGCGGGCTTCCGCGACCGCCAGGTCCCAGTGCCCCTGATCGTTGGTCCGGACGAAGTTCGTGAGGTGGAACGCGAGCGAGGATCCGAGGTGGCCGTTGATCGCCACCAACCCCTCGTTCCACTCTTCGAGGGTGCTCTTGTCCATCCGCGGCTTGTAATAGAAGCCGTTGCGAAAGGCATCGGAACTCAACTTGACGAGGTTCCGCCAGCCCCCGAGATCGAGCGAGAGCAGCACGAGGTGGAAGCCACCGTCGGCGACGCCGGTCCGGGTCCGATCCCGACGATCGCCGGGCCTGCCCTCGCGGTCCGGGGCGACGTAGGCCTCGATGCCGAGGATCGGCTTGATCCCCGCCGCGCGGGCGGCGGCATGAAACTCGAACGCCGCGTGGAGGTTGCCGTGGTCGGTGACCGCGACCGCGGTCATGCCGAGCGTCTTCACCCGGTCGACCAGCTTCTTGATCCGGTTGCCGCCGTCGAGCAGGGAGTATTCGCTGTGGAGGTGAAGGTGGACGAAGCCGTCGGGATCGATCGACGCCCCGCCAGAAGCCGATTTCGTCTGTTTGTCTGAACGGGACTTGGCCATCAGCGCTCCATCCGAGGACGTACCAACGCCCATGGTAGACGCTCCATCCCGCTTCGACCCCGAGGTCTTCGACGATCGAACGAGGATCCACGGGATCGGACCGGATGTGGCCCGATCGGACGACCTCACCGGGGCCCGGCGTCGTAGGATGTCCGCATGAGCGAGCAGCCCCCGTTCAATCGAACGCCGTTCGTCCGCGTGATCAACGTCGGCCAGCAGATGGGCGACGGCTTCCGGCGGATCGACCGCGGGGGTCCGTTCAGTCGGCTGCTCGCCGGGCTTGCCGCCGTGGTCCTCGCGATTCCGATCCTGGTGATCGGCATCCTGCTGCTGCTGGTGCTCTTCGCGTTCGGAATCGCCGCGGCCCTGGTCAGCCTCGTCTTCGGCCGCCGCCCCGGCGTGCGATCCGCCGGACCTCGACCCGCCGGCGGCCCGGAATCGCCTGGCCGCGAGAACGTCCGCGTCATCCCCCGCACGCCGGAGTGAAGGCCCCCCGGACGCCGGTCGAGCATCTACTCCGCGAGCCACCAATCGCGCATCGCCCGAGCCACCGGTCCGGGCTCGCCTGCTCCGATCGTCTCCCGCTCCACCCCCACCACCGGCATCACGCCCCAGCTCGAGTTGGTGAGCAGGATCTCGTCCGCGGCGAGCACCGCGTCGATGTCCATCATTCGTCGATGTACGGCGCGACCCTCGCCGGCCGCCCGCCCGAGGACCTCCTCCCGGACGACGCCGGGCAGGACCGGGGACGGCAGTCCACCCTCGGGTTCCTCACCCCGGACGATCGGGGAGGAGAGTTCGCCATCCTTCACCAGGATCACGCTGCTCACACAGCCGCCCGCGAGATGATTCGAGACCGTGAACCAGAGGGCCTCGCTCGCGTTCTTCGCGGCCGCGGCCTGGAGCTCCGAGAGTCGCGACCAGTACGAGAGCGTCTTGTGCGACGCGAACGGATCGAGCGGATTCGCCCGCGCGTCCGCCACCGTCGCCCGGATGCCCTGGTCGAAGAGCTCGTCGGGATACGCGGTCGCGGGCTGGACCACGATCATGATCGTCGGCTCGTGCCCCTCGCCACCGCCGTGAAGCAGGTTCAGATCACCGCCGGTGATGGTGACGCGGACCCGAGAAACCTCGAGCGAGGCGGCGTCAACGGCGGACTGGATCGCCTCTGCGAGCGGCCCGGAACGAAGTTTTTCGCTCAGCCGAAGCGTTCGAAGGGAGTTCTCCAGCCGATCGAGGTGCTGGTTGAGGTGCAGCACCCGTGAACCGCGGGCGGTCATCGTCTCGAAGAGCCCGACCCCATGCTGGAAACCGGCATCGAAGGCGGAGACCCGCGCTTCGTCCACCGTCTCGATGCTTCCGTTCAACCAGACCGTCGTCATTTGGTGCGCTCCTTCGGATCATCCATCGTCGAGGCCTGCGCCCGACGCACCGATCTCAGTTCCGGAGGGACGCCCTCAAGATCGAGCTCGACCCGGTCGCCGGCCGCACCGACGACCACCACGGTCGCGAGGTGTCCGGCGTGATCCGAGGCCACCACGACCGACTCGATCTCCCGAGGCGGCAGGAGGGCCGCGATCGCGGTCCGCGCCGTGCCCTCGATGCTGAAGCCCGCGGGCGGTGGTTCGTCCGACGTCCGGATCAAGTCGGTGACGAAGTTCCGGGCCCCCGCTTGGACCTCCTGCGGCCGTTCAGCGAAGTACCCAACCAATCCACCCGCCGCGAGCGCGATCGCGGGGTAGAGGAGCCGGCGACCCCAGCCCGAACGACTTGTGCGGGAATTCCCAAGCATGCGGTGGAGAGTGTAGACGACCGTTGATTCTGCGATGATGTCTCCGACCCATGATCATGCCAGCCTCTCCGAGATCGGTGGCCGCCCGGATGCGTCGCGACGAGCGTCGACCTGCCGTGCCGTGCCCTTCGTGCGGACACGACCTCCGGGCTGGAATCCGAGTCATGTCGCCCGACCCGGCTCGGGCGGCGCGACGGTGCGTTGGCTGCGGCAAGGCGGTCTGGAGTTCGTTCTCTCGGACGATCTGGGGCCCGCGTCGTGTCATCCGCTTCGCGGCCACCATGATCACCGCCCTGATCGCGACGTCGATCCTGATCCTGATCGGCGTGATCGTGTCGGCGGTGGGCTCGCCGCCGGAATCCGTACCGGTGTTCGTGGCGCTGGCCCCCTATGCGATCTTCGGCGGATTCGCCGGCCTCCTTCTCCGCATCGTCGTGCCCACCTCGGGTCGCATCGCCCTCGCGGTGCTCACCGTCGCTTCGATCGTCGGCGCGATGCTCTTCGAAGGATGGTTCCTGCTCGTGATCACCCACGAGGACAGCATGTTCATTCGAATACCGGAGATGCCCGATGGCTGGGCGATCGTCGAGACGATCCGGGACGTCGTGCTTGTCCCGCTGCTCCCCACCGTGACCGGCCTGATCTTCGGGATCCTGCTCCACGATTCGATCGGATTCGGCATTCAGTCGAGAAGACGGCGACGAGCGTCACTGGAAGCGACATGAACCCACCGAGTCCCGTTTCCGGCGCCACCGGCCCCACCTTCGACGAAACCGCGCCGATGAAGTCCACGCCTCGACTGATCGGCACCCGCACCTGCCTCGGCTGCGGCCAGGAACTGGCCGGTCAGCCGATCGCCCGAACGACCGACGAGGATCTCCCCTTCGTTCGATGTTCCGAATGCGGTCGAGCCACACCGGTCCTCGAATACCCGGTGATGAGCCGATGGAGCGGGACGATCGGCGCAGGCCTGATGGGTCTGCAGATCCTGATCTCGGTGACCGTACTGTTCTTGACCGGCCTGCTCGGATTCATCTTCGCCGATGAGATCTGCACCGACGCACGCCGCGATTTCAGCAAACGGATCGAAGCGAAGTGGAAGGCGAGCGAGGTTCCCGGTGAGAAGTCGACCTGGGAGATACCGAGATCGTGGTGGGACGAGGTCGGGGACGAGACCACCACGGCGATGCTGGCCCAACCCGACGCCGGCTTCGGGCTGGTCTCCCGCATCGAAGTGGTCGGATTACTGGTGATCGGGGTTCCCATCGGCGTCGTCTGGTCCGGGATCTTCGCCGGCGTCCCTCGCCGCCGATTGTGGATTCCACCGCTGATCCTCTGGTGCATCGCCATGCCGTGGATGTGGCTCGCCGGGCTCCCGCAATCCGGCACGACGATTCCGACCTACTTGATCGCCAGGGAAGTCACGACCATCCATCTCCTGTCGATCGTGCTCCTGGCACTGGTGATCGGCCTGGAGATCGGTACCTTCTTCGGAAGACCGATTATTCGCCGGCTCGCTGGAACCCTGCTGCCGCCTGATCGGGCGGGGGCGATCACCTTCATCTGGCGGGTCGACGACCGGCGCTGATCCGGAACATCGGCCCGCATGTCGTCGTGGGAGGGCCAGGTCGATACACTCCGCCACCCCATGCCTCTGCTCACCCTCGCCGACATCCGCCACGAATTCTCGACCCGCGTCGTTCTCGACGGGGCGACGCTTTCGGTGGAGCCGGGCGAGAAGATCGGGCTGGTCGGCCGCAACGGGGCGGGCAAGAGCACCCTGCTCAAGGTCATCACGGGCGAGCTCGCGCCGGACCACGGCGACATGCAGCTCGCCCGGGGCGTGCGGGTCGGCCACCTCTCCCAGCATCCCGAGTTCGTGCCCGGCGACACGCTTCGACAGGCCGCGGGCCGGGCCTTCGAACGGATCGAGGTCGCGCAGAAGGAACTCGAAGAAGTCTACGAGGCGATGGCGACCGCCGAAAGCGAAGAGCTCGAACGACTGATGACCCGACAGTCCGAACTGGACACGGAGCTCGAGGCCCTCGGCGGGTACGCGGTCGATCATCGCGTCGACGCGACGCTGCACGGACTGGGACTGACCGACGATCGGTTCGACCAGCCGGTCGACACGCTCTCGGGTGGGCAGAAGGCCCGCCTCGGACTCGCCCGCCTGCTCCTCGAGTCGCCCGACCTGCTGCTGCTCGACGAGCCCACGAACCACCTCGACATCAACGGGCGACAGTGGCTTGAGAACTTCCTCGCCGAGGAGTTCAACGGCGCGGTGATCCTGGTGAGCCATGACCGCTGGCTGCTGGATCGCGTGGTCAACCGGATCGTCGAGGTCGAACTCGGCCAGGTCCGCGAGTACCCCGGGAACTACCACGCCTTCATCGAGCAGCGACGCGAGCGAAAGCTCGTCGAAGGCCGAATCCACGCGAAGCAGCTCGACAAGATCCGCGCCGAGGAGGCGTACATTCGGAAGTACAAGGGTGGGCAGCGGGCCAAGCAGGCCCGGGGTCGCGAAGCCCGCCTCGATCGCTTCAAGGAGGAGGAACTCTCCGAGAAGCCGATCGAACTCGACGTGATGGCGTTGAATCTCCCGAAGCCGCCGCGGGCCGGCGACGTCCTCATCGCGGTCGAACACCTCGCCAAGGCCTACGACGAGCACCAACTCTTCGACGATCTCTCCCTCAGCCTCCGGCCGGGCGATCGAATCGGCGTGATCGGCCCGAACGGCGCGGGGAAGACCACCCTCATCCGAAGCATGCTCGGCGACATCGAGTCGGATGCCGGTACGATCCGCCGGAGCCCCCGGCTCTCGGTCGGCTGGTTCCGGCAGAACCAGGACCACATCGATCCCGATCGAGAGGTCTGGCAGTACCTCCAGAAGACCATGGGCGACGCGGATCCGAACGGGCAGGTCCGGGAGCAGGAAGCCCGCAACCTCGCCGGCGCCTTCCTGTTCTCCGGTCGCGAGATGGAGAAGCAGATCAAGTTCCTTTCCGGCGGGGAGCGGGCCCGGATGGTGCTCGCGGGCCTCGTCGCCTGCCCCCTCAACCTCCTCGTGCTCGACGAACCGAGCAACCACCTCGACATTCCCAGCGCGGAACGGCTCGAACAGGCGCTCCTCGACTACGGCGACGCGAAGAAGGGACGCGGCGGCGCGATCTTCCTCATCAGCCATGATCGCGCACTCATCGAGGCGACCTGCACCGTGCTGCTCGTGTTCGACGGCGAAGGCTCGGTTCGGATCTTCAACGGCCGCTATTCGCAGTGGCTGGAGATCGAGAACCAGCGTCGGGCCGACGCGGAGGAGGCGAGGCTCGCGACGTCGGCGACGAAGGCGGCACGAAACCGGAACGCCTCGGGAGGAAAGCCTTCGGCGACGAAGCGCGACAAGCCACGAAAGAACGCCGCCTCGAAACTCGCGAAGCTCTCGACCAAGGATCTCGAGTCGAGGATCGAGCGATGCGAGTCTCGAATCCGAGAGATCGACGAGTCCATGATGGATCCCGACGTGTACACAGACGGGAAGAAGAGCAAGCGACTTCAGACCGAGCGCGCCGAAGTCACCGCCAAGCTCGAACCACTTGAATTCGAATGGTCGTCGCGGGCCGACGACTGATCCCGGCCGCCCGCTCGAGAATCGATCCACCGGTGGTCGGAACACGCGATGGGACCGCTTCCCCTCTGGAACGAACACGTGCCCGTCGAATGGACGGGCACGCGGCGTGGGTTTGGATGAAATCGTCGGACGGCCGGACCCGGCCGCAACGGCACTGGCCGGCAACCCCGGTCAACACCCCCGGTCAGGCGAGGCTGCTCGCGAGGAGGACCTTGCCGGTACCGACCTCGCGAATCTCGAAGGCGAGCCCCTGAAGCGACCTGCTCTGGAGATCGATCGGCGAGGCCGAGAACCGGCCCACTGAGCCCTCGTAGAGCTGCACCGGAACCTCGGGGGAATCCGGCTCGAACACGACGAGCCGGACCATCGTCGAGACGGGCATGTCGAACAGCATCATCATGCCGTGCCCGGGCGCCTCGCCGGCCTCCTCGATCACGAGAATGCCGGCGCCGGTGGATCCGGACAAGGCGATCGAACGAGCCGTGGAGGAATCGAAGAGGAGACGCGCGTCGTTCTCGGGAAAACCGATTCCGTCGAGTCGCCCCTGAAGTTCCTTCAGCGAGATGTTGTTGTCCGCGAGGTCGAGGAGCCGGGCGCTGAGACTCGCGGTCTGCTGCTGAATCACGACCAGTGCGATGAGGCTGGAACCGAGCACGAACGCCGCCGCCCGCCAGATCATCGAGCTCCGGCGCATGCGTCGTACGACGATCATGAGATTCGCATCGGCTTCCGCCGGGGTCAAGCCCGGCGTGACTCGGGCATCGCTGCCGATCGCGCGAACCCGGTCGCCGATCGAGGCGATGGGGCCACACGCGGATTCGTCCTGATCGATTTCAGCGGCGAGCCTCGCCAGCACCTTGTACCGCAAGGCACGATCCGGCTCCTCGTCACCCGCCGCGGCGATCTCCACCGCCACCGCGGACTGCAGATCGAGCAGCTCGGCCTGCTGATCGGGCGAAAGCCCGGCAAAGGCCCGCTCGAACTTCGCCTCGTCGACCTCCTCGAGGAGGCCGAGCGTTTCGAGGATCGCGAGATCTCGTAGTTCTTCCAACGCCATTGGCTCCGTCAACAACATCGTGGCACCCACACTCCATGCGTCTTTGGCGAACTTCTTCTCGGCGAAACTGGTGTGTCGCCCTCCGAAGCCACCTGGAAAATTCTAACAACTGCGAGGCGAGCCCCGCACGAAAACGTCGTTCCAAGGGCTTCGCAGCGTCATTCGGGCCGACGTCCGTCGGCCATTTCGATGACGTTGCTCAACCCACCATCTGAGACACCTCGGCCTCGAGGTCGTTCCATCAATCGGACCGTTCCGCGTTCCGGCCCATCCGTATCCGTGCAGGAAGTCCCGACTCGAACACCCAAGGCGGAACGGAAACAATCCACCCAACACTCGTTCGTCCCTCCCTCGCTCGTTCGTTCGTTCGTCCCTCGAGACGTTCATCCACGCATCTTCGCCAGGCCCTGCCTGGCCGAGCGGTCCAGGATCTACATCTCCACCGAACCCCACCATCCGCAGCCGGCCGCGCAAAGGCTGCATGATTCAAGAAAAAAACACGCTCCGCGTTTCTCGGACCAGCCACGGCCACCAATCATCATCCGTCCGCCGACCGCTGTTCGTCCGCAAGACGATCTCGCAGCCTCGCCAGCCCGCGACTCAGGGCCGATTTGACCGTCCCCAGCGGGGATTCCAACTGCTCAGCGACCTCTCGCAGGGTGAAGCCCTGCAGATAAGCTCGCGTGATCACCTCCTGCTGGAGGGCCGGGAGCTCCGCGACCCGCGAAAGCAGTCGTTGCCGATGCTCGTCTCGTTCAATGGCTCCCTCGTGTTTCGACGGCGGGACGTTTCGGCCTTCCGGATCACCTTCAAGGCTCAAATTGGTGGGTCTCACCTTCTTGCGACGCAGCCGATCGATCAAGTGCCGCCGCGTGATGAGCATCACCCAGGTCACGAGCTTCGCACGAGCCGGGTCGTATCGCTCGGCCGTCTTCCAGAGCCGAACGAAGACTTCCTGAACCGCATCTTCCGCCTCCGCCCCGGTGGGAAGCACCTGGCGTGAGGATTTGAAGACCAAGCCACCGAAACGGTCATAAAGCCGGTTTGCGGCCGCTTCGTCGCCCTCGGCGACCGCCTGCATCAGCACCCAGTCTTCATGATTCGGAGAATTCATGCGTCCTGCCCGCTGAGCGACACACCGCTCTGTAATTCAGAAAGAAACACCACCAACAGATGCTCTCCGTGGGATGAGACTCCTCGGATCCCCGAAATGACTGGAATTTATTCCAATCCTACCTTCACGGCGTTATCCTTTCTGGTGAAACGGTCCGGGGCATTCAACGACGACCGTCACCGTTCAGACCACGATATCGGCAGGAGGTCGTTTGACTTACCGTCGCCCAGATCCGAGAACACGCGCCTTCGGGGACCGCTCCCGACGATGCTGTGGCTCTCGTTCGGGCTTCAGTGTCATCGAGCTCGTCGTGGTGCTCGCGGTGATCGTGGTTCTGACCTCGCTCCTGCTCCCTGGACTCGAAGTCGCGAGAAAGGGTGCGCGACGGCTGGTCTGTTCCGCGAACCAACGGCAGATCGGCGTGTCGTTCCTGATCTTCGGAAACGACAACAACGACCGCCTTCCGGAATCGCGTTTTCAAATGGTCAACCGGCCCGCCAACATGATGGCCCTGAATTCCGGCGATCTCAACGATGATGTCGGCGTCGCCGACTTCGATGGAATCGGCCTGCTCTGGAAGGAACGCTACATCGACTCGCCCTCGTCTTGTTTCTGCCCCGCACACCGCGGAGATCACACCGTTGAGAAGGCGAAGTCCATTCTCGGCGAGACCCAGGGCACCGGGTCGGAAGTCGCGTTCTGCAACTACCACTACACCGGGCACTTGAAGCAGGCCCAACGCGGGGATTTCGTGGGCCCGACCCGACGGCGGATGTCGGATCCGAACGTCATCGTGCTGACCGATGGGCTCCGCAGCCGTTCCGACTTCAACCACGAGTCTGGATTCAACGTGCTTCGAGGCGATGGCTCCACCGCCTATCAGGCGGACACCGGCTCCAGATTCCTGAATTCCATTCCGACGGACGTGAACTTCGACGGCGAAATAGCCTCCGAGGATTCCTCCGGCCTCTGGATCCTCGAAATCTGGAACGAACTTCAGGTTGACGGCTGATCACGATCCGCCACGCCGACCAGAAGCGTCCCAGTCACTCCTCATTTGAATATTCCATGACGAGCCCACGGTGACCACCGGCCCCGGGGTCGAAGGTGCGGACCGTAGCCGGCTTGAAGCGAGCAGACACCAGGGCGAAGTCGATCCGAAGGAACGGAGCGTCACGCGGCCAGGTCCCCCCCCACCCCCGCCCGCTGCTCCGAAAAGCATCGTCGAATCCGGGCGCGAGCAGCCTGACCGCAGGTGACCGAGGCGCCATGTTGAGATCACCGAGGATCAACTCCGGTTGAATGAACTCCAGACGGCTCGCGACCTGCCTCGACATTTCCATTCGATCGATCCCCTGCTCCGAGGGAAGATCGACGACGAGAATTCGCTTGGGAAATGACCCACCATCCGGCACCTCGAGTTCGATCTCCACCGCCTGAGGCGGTGATTTGACCGCCCCGATCTGCAGGCCACGCAGCGTTTCAACCACCCGCATCGAACGAACTTCGTACCGGGATGCGACCAGCACCGAACCCACCCAGCGAACCTCGAGTCTGCCTTCGCGAACAGCCGCCGACCTCCGCCAGGCACTGGGCACCCGCCACCCTGGGTTCACGAGCACGGTGACGTCCGCATCGAGCTCGATCAGGCGGGCGAGCACGCGGTCACAGTCACGAACGCCATCCACCCGACGCTCCCCCGGGTCGTTGGCATTGAGAAACACCAGCGTCCCCGCCCCTTCCACCGATCGGTACGGCATACCCAGGTCACGCTGCAGCGTGCCGATCAGCGGCCCCACGGTGGCGAGGCTCGTGAGGGCGAGGCACCTCCACCGCCTCGGATCCCGGCCAGGAACGCTGACCATGACGGCGACCACCATGCAGAATCCGACCGCAGCCAGCCAGGCCCAGTCAGGAACAAGTCCGATCAGCTGGAACCGGCCTCCCAAGGCGGCGACGACGGGTGTGGACGCCCATCCCACGGACAACGCGATCGCCACCAGGGCAGGCCAGATGGCCAAGGGGAGCCCGGAGGCCGGATTGCGTCGGTTCGATGGCTTCACCGGTGCCAAATCGGCAGAACCCCCCTCCCGGCACCCCCAGAAATCAACGAGAACCGCAGGTTGATTCTGGCATCGCCCTTGCGACTCCTCCCCCGTACCCGCAACCGGGTGTCACAAGCCCAGAAGTCGACCCAGTCGACTTGGCCCGCTCCCACCCGCCCCCGGCGGAGGGATCGGCCTCCAAGGCGGACACCGCGGAACAGGGTCGCAGCGATGCGGCCCACCTCCCATCCAGACAATCACGTGATCGGAAAGGTCAAAATAATGTCAGAATCCAGCAGCAAGATCATCGGAATCGACCTCGGAACCACCAACTCGGTGGTCGCGGTCATGGAGGGCGAACGGCCCACCGTCATCATCAACTCGACCGGAAATCG
>NYSY01000140.1 GCA_002683215.1 Planctomycetaceae bacterium | reverse complement strand
GTTCACATCGAGCATGATCTCTTCCGGCGATTCCATGGAGCCCTTGCGGCGGCAGAGGATCTCGTAGGGACGACCCTCCTCCGTCCGGTCGTAGTAGAGGTAGCCCCCCTTCGACCAGGGAACATCCGCGTCGTCCTGCTTGATGCGGGCAAGCATCTCCTCGTACAGCACCTCCTGGAACGCCTCGGTGTGGGCGAGGCGGGCCTTCGCGTACTCGTTCTCCCGTTCGAGATACTCGATGACCTCCGGGTTCTCCTTCTCACGCAGCCAGCCGTACTCGTCGACGAGGACGTCCCCGTGCATGCTCGTTTCGACCGGACGTTCGGGGGCATCGGGGGCCGGCGGGACCGCCATGGTGAACCCTCCAAGAAGAAGTGGAACTGTGATCATCGACCGCGGGATTGCGAACATGGGTGACTCCGGTGGGTGGGAACCGGGCCATTGTGATCCTCGGGGCGGATGACGCAACCCCGGTGCAGTGCCATTCGATGCGAATCCTCACCTGAAACGTGAACGGACTGCATGCAGCGCTGCGAAAGGGGTATGACACCCACGTGGAGCGACTGGACGCCGATGCGTGCATGCTTCAGGAGCTTCGCGTGCTCCCCAAGCAGCCGCCCGACGCGTGGAATCCACCCTCCGGCTGACGCGTCCAACGGCACCCCGCCGAGCGGGAGCGATGTTCCGGGACCACGACGCCGGCGAGGATGCCCCTCAGGGTGGTGGGTACCGGAATCGATGGAGCGGACGATCCCGAGGGCCGCATGCCGGTCACCCGACTCGAGGGCATCGACCTGGCGAAAACCCCCTCCCCACCGGAGCTTCGAGTCCGAAGGCCCGCAGGAGGAAGCGCGTCGAGCCTGCCCCAGGATGTCGGGCCCGGATCGACTCATGCCGTCATTCGTGGTTCATCTTCGGGTCACCGACGCGTCGGTGTTCATGATCGTGGAGCAGACGATGGTCATCGTCGCGACCTCGGCGGCGTCGAGCCCGGGGTGGGTCGGCGAGTCGCCCGTCGAAGCGACCAGCCCCGCGGCCTCCGGATCCGCGTCGAAGGCGGCACGCTCCTCCGCCCGCAGTTCGTCGAGCAGGGCCGCTTCATCGGGTCGGGGTTCCCGTCCCGTCAGGCGACGGAAGGCGGCCGCGATCCGGGCGGTCGAATGGCCAGGTGCATCCGCATCCTCCGGATGCTCCACGATCACGCGCTCCGCGAGCACGCGGGCGGCCTCGACGAACTGAACGTCGTTCAGGAGCACCAGCGCCTGCAGGGGTGTCGACGTCGGATCGCGCCGCGCCACGCAGACCTCCCGCTTCGCCGCGTCGAAGATCATCATCGAGGGCGGTGGCGAGGTTCGTTTCCAGAACGTGTACATGCTTCGGCGGTGCAGGGCCTCGCCGGATCCCTGCGGATACGTCCGCCCGCTCTTCTCCTGCCAGAGTCCCGCCGGCTGGTACGGGTGCACGCTCGGCCCACCCACCTTCGGAACCAGGAGACCGCTGGCCGTCAGGGCCTGATCGCGGATCATCTCCGCGGACAACCGGGCGGAAGGACCCCGGGTGTACCAGCGGTTCGCCGGATCGATCTTCATCGCGGACTCGGATCCCGTGGTGGACTGCCGGTAGGTCGAGGTCAGCACGAGCCGGCGCAACATCGCCTTGACGTCCCACCCCGACTCGATGAAGTCGATCGCCAGTCGGTCGAGGAGTTCCGGATGCGATGGCGGTTCACCCTGGGCACCGAAGTCCTCGGGGGTCGCCACGAGCCCCCGCCCGAAGGCGATCATCCAGAGCCGGTTCACCGCGACGCGCGCCGCCAGTGGATTTGCGGGGTCGACCAGCCAACGCGCCAAGCCCAGCCGATTTCGCGGGAGATCGTCGGGGAAGCCCCCGAGCGCGGCCGGAACCCCCGCCTCGACGACGTGAAGGGGCCGGTCGTATCGGCCACGCTCCAGCACCCGGGCTTCACGCGGCGGATCGAAATCGGCCATCACCATGATCTCGGGGGTCCGGTCAAGCAGTCGGCCCAGCTCCCGTCGATCCTTGCGGAGCGCTTCCCGCGTCGCCTTTCGGACGGGATCCAGCGTCGCGCGGTGGTACGCGAACCAATCATCCCGGTCGGGCTGGTTCGCTTCATCCACCGTGGCCCCGGGGGCCTTATGCAGATGTCGCCACTCGACCGGCGTGAGCACGCGGTCGAAGACCTGCAGGTGATCCACCTCGCCATCCTTGAACCCGCGATCACGGAACCGCTGGCCGATGGTCATCGCCCCGGGCCCCCCGCCGGTGATGGACTTGGTGAGCCGATCGCGAACCACCTCGACTTCGATCGGCGAACCATCCACGTAGAGTCCGAGACCGTCGGCGCGGGAGGAGCCGTCATACGAAAGCCCGATCTGGACCCAGCGGCCTTCAGGGAGTGGGTCCCGCCCGCGGATCGAGATCGCGTCACCCGGCCAGAAGTGGATCAACGACCAGCTCGGCCGTCCCGACTCGAGCAGGAACTGATAGCCCTGGCTTCCTGCATCCGTCCAGGCTCGGGACCGGTGCAGGACCACCGCCCGGTCGGCGACCCGTTCGATCCGGATCCAGAGCGCGATGGAGAACGGGTCGTACCGATGGAACGCCGCGATCCCCGGAAAGTGGAGGTTGTTCTCGCCGTCGAGGCGGATTCCGGCGTCGATCGCACCGTCGACGGCGACCGGCGCACCGGCCACGCGACCGGGAAGGTCGACATCGAACTCGTTCTCGAGGCCACCATCGACGATCGCATCCAGCGGGTACTCCCCGACCGACCTCGGGATGACGAGGGACTCGATGTCGCGATTCGACCGCGTCTCGAACCAGGCTTCGAAGGCGGCGAGTTCATCGGCGGTCACGGCGTCGAGCGACCGCTCGGCGGCGGCGATGGCTGCTCGGAGCTCCGCGATCCGCCGCGTCGTCTCGGGCGGATCGAGCAGCAGGGTGGGCGTGGGCGTCGCACTGGTGAAATGCGAGTAGAGCCCCGACTCGTCGATGTCATCGAAGAAGGCGAAGAGCCCGTAGTACTCGTCGTGGGTGATCGGATCGAACTTGTGGGTATGACACCGGGCACATTCGGTGGTCAGCCCGAGGAAGGTGGTTCCGAAGGTGTGGACCCGATCCGCCACGTACTCGACCCGGAATTCCTCTTCGACGCTGCCCCCTTCGTTGGTCTGCCGATGGAGTCGGTTGAAGGCCGTGGCCAGCCGCTGCGCCCGGGTCGGTTCGGGCAGCAGGTCTCCGGCCAGCTGCCAGACCGCGAAGTCGTCGTAGGGCAGATTCCGGTTGAAGGCCTCGATCACCCAGTCGCGGTACGGCCACACCGATCGATCCACGTCGCTCTGATATCCGTAGGTGTCCGCGTAACGGGCGAGATCGAGCCAATCGACCGCCATCCGCTCCCCGTAGGCCGGTGATGCGAGCAGCCGATCGACGACTCTTTCGTAGGCATCCGGTCGGTCATCCGCGAGAAAGTCGGACTGCGCCTCGAGCGTCGGCGGCAGACCGGTGAGGTCGAAGGCCAGCCGGCGAAGCAGCATCGCCTTCGAGGCCGCGTCGGCTGGCGAGAGCCCATTCGAATCCATACCGCGCCGAACGAAGCGATCGATCGGGTCACGACTCCATGCGTCGCCTTCGACGATCGGTGTCGCCGACGGCTGTGGTGCCTCGAAGGACCAGTGTTCGGACCACACCGCACCTTCATCGATCCATCGGCGAATCGCCGCGATCTCTTCGGCGTCGACTCGATGCCGAGAATCCGGCGGCGGCATGCGGTCATTCGGATCGTCGACGACGAGCCGCTTGTAGAGAAGACTGGCGGACGCATCTCCGGGCACGATCACCCGCTCGAGGCCCTGGCCGCGACGATCAAGGCGAAGTTTCCCGCGGCGAGCGGATTCGTCGGGACCGTGGCATTCAAAGCAGGCCCGCGACAGGACCGGTCGAACCGTCGTCCGAAAGTCAACGCTTGAAACGACGTCGGCATCAGCCGTCTCGGCGTTCGAACACTGCGGTGAAATCAGCAACGCGGAGCCGATCCACGCGGTTGCAAAGGCGGCCGAGCCGAGGCGACGAACCGAGATGCAGCATCGATCGATCACCTCTCGAGTCTAACCCTCGCGCGCCGGATTTCGAGGTGACGAAGATCACGGATGCTGGTGACGACGAAATGAAATCGACTGCGACGCGGCCCGGCGGGTGGTTATCGCATCGACCATTCGATCCAGACATCCGAATCGCGGTTTTCCGACCGTCCGCCGACAAGCTGTCCAGATCGGCGGCACCAGCGGCACCCCACAAAAAGTCCGATAAAAACATTTTATCGGCTCAAATCGCGCCAGATCATGTTTTTTTCAAGCCCGAGGCAAGTTCCTTCAAAATTCGGACCTTCCCACTTGAAGTGAAAACTCGATCCGGTACCTTTGAGTAGTACGCCGCGTGTCTGCAGCGTTCCGCCCGAAGGGTTTCCCACCCGAGAAGGCAGAAGAATTGGCCAGTTCCCGGCCGATTCGAGGGTTCAGGCGGTTTCCCACCGCCAGGACGAAAGAAGAAGGAGATTTAGAGATGAAGATTTCAAATGGAATTGCGCTCGCAGCCGCGATGGCACTGACTCCGTTTGCAGCGGCGGAAGTCGATCTCGCTTGGACGGGCATGGGTCCGTACGAAGAGGGCTTCTGGTCATACGATGACGGAGTCAGCTGGGACTCCCCGGACCGAGGAACAGGCCTCTACGGCTTGCTCGGACTCAGCGTGTTCAACGGCGGCGAATACGAGGGCTACTGCTACGAGATAGAAGCGCCGGTGAGCGAAGCTCCCGTGCCGTACTCGATCCTCTCGATCGATGATTACAACGCCGAGTTGCAGGCACGGTTCAGTTTCGTCGCCAATCTCTACGACACCTGGTACGAAGAGGCGAAGATCGCCGCACCTGAGGTTCGCAACGCGATCGGCGCTGCTCTCGCCCTCCTGACCAACGAGCTCATGGAAGAGAACTACGATTTCATTCCCGGAACCTGGCTTGTGGAGGACGTTCAACTCCAGAGTTCGACCACCATGGGTGCAGTTCAGTTCAGCGGCATGACCGCGGAAGTCGAGTTCTTCTACGGAGAGATGCTCTTAGGCCTTGACTTCGGAACTCAGGAGCAGATGGACGGACTCGTGATGTACGTGAGCGAAGAAGGTTTCCAGGCGTTTGTCGGCTACGTGCCTGCCCCATCCGCCTTGGCACTCCTCGGACTCTCCGGCCTCGCCAGCCGACGCCGACGGAATGCCTGATCAGAACACCCGCCCGACTGCAGACACACGAAGCGACCCATGCCCCATGCATGGGTCGCTTCTCCTTTTGCGGAACGATGGGCGGCCTCGGATGAAACCCATGGCCAATACACTCCAGCCCAGCACTTCGAGTGACGACCAAGATCCGACCGCCCGCGCGATTCTCGGGAAGTCACTCTTCTCTCAAGAACGGCCCAGATCCCCCTTCGAGGCAGCGCCCCTTGCCTGAAGCCCCGAATCATCCCCGCGAATTCGATTCGACCCGCCGCATCGTCACCAAGGCGATGCTCGCGGCCGCGGCGGCGCCTCTGCTGGGGCCGCTTGCGGAGCCTGCCGCGGCACGTGGATCCAACACCATCCGCCTCGGAATGATCGGTTACGGCATCCGCGGGAAGAACCTTCTCGACCAGTTCCTCCGGGCTTCGGGCGTTCGATTCGTTGGGCTCGCCGAGGTCTGCCCCGCCCGCCGCGACACCGCCATGAAGCGGATCGCCGGGGACCGACGCGGTGAATTCTGCAAGGCCTACGTCGACGGCTTCGACATGCTGGCGAATGCCGACCTCGACGCCGTCGTGGTGACCACCCCTGATCACGCCCACGCCGTCAACGCGATCGAAGCCTGCCGGCGAGGCCTGCACGTCTACTGCGAAAAGCCGCTCTCGCGGACGATCGAGGAAGGCCGGGCGATCGCCGATGCCGCCGCCGGCTCGAAGGTCGCGTTTCAGGTCGGAAGCCAGCAACGATCGGAGTTCGGACGCCACTTCGTCCGGGCGGCGGAACTCGTCCGCAACGGTTCGATCGGAAAGATCGAGCGAGTCTTCATCGGCGTCGGGGACGCACCGATCGATTGTGATCTCCCCGCCGAGCCGCTTCCGGACGACATGACCGCCGATGACTGGGATCGGTGGCTGGGGCCCGCCGCGAACCGCGACTTCAACGCGATCCTTTGCCCGGTGGGCATGCACGGCCACTACCCCCAGTGGCGGAAGTACCGCGAATTCGCGGGCGGCGGACTCGCGGACATGGGCGCTCATCACTTCGACATCGCCCAGTGGGCGCTTCGGCGAGATGCGTCGGGACCGAGCCGCATCATCCCGCCCGACGACCCCGCCGCGACCCGAGGCCTGCGGCTGGTGTACGACGATGGAATCGAGTTGATCCACGACGGCTCGATCGACTGCCGGTTCGAAGGCGCGGCCGGCTGGATCGAAGCCGGTCGCGGCTACCTCCGGGCTTCGGACCCGGCAATCCTCGAGACCGAACTGGCGGCCGAACATCGACTTCCCCGCCCGGACGACCACATCACCGACTGGATCGATGCGATCGGCGAGTCCCGTCCGACGATCGCCCCGGCGGAAGCCGGCCATCGAACCGCGACGATCTGCCAGCTCGC
>NYSY01000139.1 GCA_002683215.1 Planctomycetaceae bacterium | reverse complement strand
GGCAGGCACGAGACTCGGAGTGATTCCGCTGGGGCTCGAACCCAGGACCTGGCGATTAAAAGTCGCATGCTCTACCAACTGAGCTACGGAATCCCGAGTTCCAAATTGTAATGCAGTCCGCGTTGAAAGTTCGCGTCTCGTCGTCGGATCCGGAATTCGTCCACAGGCGTTCGAGGCATGAGCCTCGATCGAGGCTGCTCGTCGGAGGCGGCGTGGCCGGTTCGGGACCGGGCCGGTGGCGTCGAACTCGGGCCTCGCTCGTCCATCGGATCCCGCCGGGGTCGGCCGAAGGCGGTCGGTGGTGGACCCGCGAAAATGGTTATCAGACGTCGATGCGGCGAATCCGTGCAGTTCGGCGACGGCTGGCTCGGGTCGGAGGCTGATCTCCGCCGGCATGACCGGCATGAAGTGACAAATCCGGAGAGTCCGGCTGAATCGCCCCCCCGAGGCGGCCGATGGCTCCTTCGCGGCAGCACAAATCGCCGCGTGGAGACCACGACCATGTCCAGCAATCCTTCCCATCGTCCAGCCTCGCCCGCCGCATCTCGCGGGGTCGGCTCGCTCGTCCTGTCAGCGATCGCCGCGATCGGTACCGCGGTCTTCGCCATGCAACTCGGCGGCTGCGCCACCGAGAAGACGAACAGCGAAGGCGATCTCGTCGCCAAGAACACCTCCGAATCCGCCGTCGACCTGGAATCGGGTGCCGCCTGGGCGTCCCCGACCTACCGGAACGGCTGGTACGAGGACACCACCGACACGGACTGGGATGCGTCCGACGCCGTGGCGGCGAAGACCGTCGCCCTCACGTCGACGCCCGAAGCGACCCCTGGCTGGGTCGACGTGGACGCCTCCGGGGTTCATGGGTCTCAGGTCGCGTTCACCGCCACCAACCGGCCCGTGGCCGACGCCACCGCCGTCCGGATGAGCATGTTCGCCGACTTCGGCGGTGCGGCTCCGGAGGGCGAATGGACCGGCGGAGAAGGCAACCTCTTCCAGGTCAGCTTCGCCGCGGAGGGTGCGGACTTCGATCCCGACGTCTCCAGCGACGGCGAATGGATCATCTTCGCCTCGACCCAGCACCGTGAGGACGCGGACATCTACCGCAAGACCATCGACGGCCGCGTCGTCACCCAGCTGACCTCCGACCCTGCCCAGGACGTGATGCCCGAGATCGCCCCCGACGGTCGCAAGGTGGTCTTCACGAGCGATCGCAACGGAAACTGGGACGTCTTCGTGATGTCCGTCGACGGTGGCCCGGCCACGCAGGTCACTTTCGACGATGCCCATGAACTTCATCCCACCTGGTCTCCCGACGGGAGCAAGCTCTGTTACTGCCGGTTCAACGATCGAACCGCTCGGTGGGAACTCTGGACCGTCTCGCTCGAGCGGCCCGGCGTCCGCACCTTCATCTGCGAGGGCATGTTCCCGCGATGGTCCCCGGATACATCGACCGACCGGCTCCTCTTTCAGCGTGCTCGCAAGCGCGGTGGTCAGCTCTACGGGGTCTGGACCATCGATCTCACCGAGGCCGGTGGGGTGAATCCCACCGAAGTCGTCGCCGCGGGCGATGCTGCGATCATGCATCCGACCTGGTCCCCCGACGGCACGCGGATCGCGTTCACGTCCGTCGACCGCCCCGAAGTGTCCGAGGACGGTATGCCCGTCGAGAGTGACATCTGGGTCATCGACGTCGATGGAATGGGACGAACCGCGCTCACGTCCGGTGGATTCCGGAACATGCGACCGACCTGGGCGACCGATGGCCGGGTCTACTTCACCAGCAATCGAGGCGGTCTCGACGTCATCTGGGCGGTTTCGGGGAATGCCCCGGGTGTCTTCAACGGGCCCGGATCGATCGACCCGCAGGCGGTCGCCGGTGCCGGTGGCCAGGACGACGACCACTGAGTCAGGGCGGCTCCGGCCGTTCGAAGATCAATGACTCCGCGGGGCCGGCCGATCAGGCCGGCCCCGCGGCCTTTTCGCGTCGATCCGACGGGCAGGGCGGGGGCGTCGCTCGTCGGCGGGGGGCAGATCGGTCTTTTCTCCCGTTCCGTCGAGAGATCGGCCGATGAAACGGATCGTACGGATGGGAGACATCCGGACGTCGCCCCTCGCGAGGTCACTCAGGCAGGACGCCATGACAACCGTATTCGTCTCACAAAAACGCCCGTCATGCGGGTGCGGCCGGCGGTTCGAACGAATCACCCGGGGTGCGCTTCGTTCGATGCTCACGGCTTCGATCGTCGGTGCCGCGTTCATCGGACTGCCCGGCTGCGAAACGCCGGAACGAAAGTTGCAGCCGTCGACGCCGGTCGTCGCACCCTACGCCGCGAATCTCGTGGTCGCGCCCTTCGGGAACGACTCCGGGGTGGTGATACGGCCCGACCAGCAGGCGTCGGTTTCCGACAAGCTGGTGGTCGCGCTCAACGGCGTGGAGGGCTGGCAGGCGGTTCCCCTGAACCGGACGCTCGAAGCGATGCGGCAGGTCGGGCTCCCCGAGATTCGGACCCTCGAAGAGGCGCGTTCCATCCTCCGGATCGTCGGTGGCGACGGCATCGTGGTGGGAACGATCACCGAATGGGATCCGTACGATCCGCCGCGTTTCGGGGCGAACATCCTGCTCGTCGCCGACGAGGAGGAGGTTCAGGCGGCGTTTGAATCCAGGCGTCTCACCGGTCGCACCGGTGAGCGCGGCGACGATCCCGATGCACCGGTCCGGACGCTCACCGACGTGGTCGCCGTCTTCGACGCCACGAATCACACGGTGCGAGGTCAGGTCCGCGAGTATGCGAAGAGCAACGACGACGTCACGGACGGATTCGATCCCCCCGAACGCTACTACCTGATGGTCTACGACCACTGGTTGGATTTCGCGGCCTCGGAGCTGGTGTCGACCCTGGTCGATCGCGAGCGAGCCCGGGTGACCAGGGCCCGTGCGAACGCGTCCTCGGATGGCTGATCGGGCGGATCCGCCCAATGAAATTCCAAGGTGATTCACGCTCGCTTCCGGCGAGCCAGTGTCGATTCGTGGTTCGGAAATGTTGGAAATCCCTCGTGCCAAAAGCCCGTTTTCGGTGCTTGTGACGGGGTCGAACGGAGACGAAGACGGATTTTTTCAGAAGTCCGGTAAGGGGACTGAACCCGGTCCTCTTCCGCGTCGATATCGGAACGGCGAGTCTCGTTATTCGGGCGACGGAATGCCCGGTGAACGAGCGATTCAGAAGCGGCAGCGGACGGCTCTTCCGGCCGTCCCCAGACAAAGGTTCGTACGCGATGACCACTCCACTCCCTCTCGTCCAGCAGTTCCTCGACTACCTCGTGGACGAACGACATTTCAGTCCCTACACGGCTCGGTGCTACGGCCTCGACCTTCGCCAGTACGGCGAATTCCTCGCCGACGAGTACGAAGTGAATGCCGCCCCCGAGGCGGAAGCCGCCACGCTCGCGGCACGGACCGCGGACGTCACGGCCGACGTCGACGTGCAAACGGTCTCCGGACTGATGCTCGCCGCCGACGTCGATCGCATCCGGGGTTTCCTCGGCTGGATGGCCGATCGGGACTATTCCGCGGCGACCACCGCCCGCAAGATCGCGACCCTCCGTTCCTTCCACAAGTGGATGGAGAAGCGAAGCCTCATCGAAGCGAACCCGATGCTCGCGGTCCGGACCCCGAAGCAGGCCAAGCGGCTCCCGAAGGCGGTCTCGGTGGAGCAGATCGAACAACTTCTCGCCGCGCCCGACGACACCGTCCTCCTCGGCGCCCGCGATCGCGCCATCCTCGAGACCCTCTACTCCACCGGGATCCGCGTCAGCGAAGTGGTGGGAATCAACCGGGGCGATCTCGACGACGCCGGTGAAGCGATCCTCATCCGCGGCAAGGGTCGCCGGGAGCGAGTGGTTCCGCTGGGTTCGCACGCACTTGCGGCGCTTCGCAACTATGTGGGCCGGCATGATTCGGAACTCGCGGAGGCCGGCATGAAGGCCGACCCCGATTCGCCCCTCTTCGTGAACAAGCATGGTGGGCGTCTCAGCAGCCGTTCGGTGCGACGCAAGGTGACCAAGTATCTGGAACAGGTCGGTCTCGATCCCGAGATCAGCCCGCACACCATTCGCCACAGCTTCGCCACGCATCTGCTCGACAACGGCGCCGATCTCCGTTCGGTGCAGGAGCTCCTGGGTCACCAGTCGCTCTCCAGCACGCAGGTCTACACGCACCTGTCGACCCGCCGAGTTCGGGACTCCTACGACAAGGCCCATCCGCGGGCCGAGGCCGGCTGAACACACCGGTCGCGAGACGATTCTTATGGACGACGCCCCGCGAATCCGCGGGGCGTCGTTCTTCTTGTCCCGTCCGGGGCATCGTCGAGGCCGAAATCCTCGATCGGAATCCTCAGGCGATGAGCACCCCCGCGAAGAGCTGCTCCTGCCGCCACTGCATGCTTTCGGTTCCGCGCTGACGGATCGCCCTCGGGAGGGCCAGGTGAATGGGGACCGGATCGATCAGTTCGATCTCGTTCGACGTTTCGTGGACGCCGAGCCGGAAGGCGGCACCGGCCCAGTCCACCCGCACCGTTCCGCATTCCATCCCCTCACGGCTTCGAAGTCGCCCCCCGTGACTCCGCGGGTAACGACTCGCCGCGGCCAGTTGAAGATCGATGACTTCACCGCGCAATGCCGCCGGAACGCGGATCGGCTGGTGGATCACGCCGAAGTCCCCGCCTCCGCAGGTGAACGCGATGTGGATGTCCTCGCCACCGTTCCGGACGGCGAAGCACGGCCCGGTCGGCCGCAGATGCACGACGACGTGGGCGGGATTCTCGAATCGGTTCTGGTAGTACACGCGGAGTTCGGCGGCGCCGCTGGCGTCGAGCCTCACCAGCGGCATGAAGCACACGCCGTCGGTCTCGTAGTAGATCGATCCGACCGCATCGGCCAGCTGGTCGTGCAGCCGGTCGACCATCCAGAGTGCATGGACCAGGAATCCACCGAGCCCCACCAGGAGCACGAGGCTGACGACCCG
The DNA here is from genome assembly GCA_002683215.1 of Planctomycetaceae bacterium. GTDB lineage: Bacteria > Planctomycetota > Phycisphaerae > Phycisphaerales > SM1A02 > UBA12014. The sequence goes on along the minus strand of NYSY01000139.1, from coordinate 13,975 downwards.
TTGGATCCAGATGTCGGTGGCGGCGGCGGCGATGGGCCCCGATGCGAGCCAGACCCAGATCGACCAGATGGTGAGGGCGGCGAAGATGAGGACCAGTACGAAGTCTCGTTTCTCGTGCATGACGATCTCCGGTGCGGCGGCGTCGGTGCTTCGTGATCACCTTCACGCCGGTGAGGGAGTGAAGGTGCTGCACGGCCGGTCGTCGCGGGACGCGGGCGAAGTTCGTCACGAAGGTGAACTCGTCGTCTGGATCCGAAAGGAAGACCACGTCGGATCCTGGTCGTACCGTGGCGCGGTCGTGCAACGACCGTGACCTCGAAACGTCGTCGTCTCCTCGTATGGATGGGGGAATCCGGGAACGAGCCGCGACATCGCGACTGCGTGAACAACAGGTTCGACACTTGCAACGGATGAGACGGGAACAACAGGTTGCAAACGGGTTCTCGACGCAGGTACGAGACCCGGGAGGTGCGGTCCTGTCGGCGAATGGAGCCGGCGAGCGGAAAGGCTCGGTCGCGGGCGTTCGACATTCGTCGGCGCTACTCCGGACGAATCGAGGATACCTTGCCTCGGTGAATCCGATGCCTTCGGGAAACGTTTTCACGAAGAATCGAGCGCCATCGTCGGTCGATGGCGGAAAAACGCCGCTGGGGACGAGTCCGCGATGGAAAAACCGGTGAACGCCGATCCGAGGTGGGAACTCGTCCAGGACGATTGCGTGACCGCAATGGCCTCGATCGAGTCGGGAAGCGTCGACCTGGTCTACGCAGACCCGCCTTTCGCGACGAATCTGGTTCAGCGTGGCCGAACCACGAATCAGGCCTACGACGATCGTTGGTCGGGCATTCCCGAATATCTCGACTTCATGACGCCCCGGATCGAGGACATGCACCGAGTGCTCGCCGAGGACGGCGCGATCCTGCTGCATTGCGACTGGCGGACGTCGCACCACCTCCGGCTGGTGCTGGATCGCGTCTTCGGCGCCGATCGTTTCGTGAACCACCTCGTGTGGAAGTACGGACTCGGTGGTTCGAGTCCGAATCGATTCGCACGCAAGCACGACGACATCCTCTACTACGCTCGCGGCGACGAACGTTGGTTCGAGCCGCCGATGGTGCCGGCGACCAGCCGGAAGATGGCGGGCAAACTCAAGAAGGCGACCGATGTGCTCGATGTGCCCTCGATCAACAACATGGCCGCGGAGCGCACCGGCTGGCCGACCCAGAAGCCGATTGCGCTGCTTCGAATGCTGGTCGCTGCGTGCGCTCGTCCCGGCGGCACCGTGCTCGATCCGTTCTGCGGCAGCGGCACCGCGCTCGTCGCGGCGGTGGAGGGCGACCGTCGCGCGATCGGCATCGACCGAGACCCCACCGCGATCGAGATCGCCCGCGAACGGCTTCTCGCGGCGAAGAGCGCCTGAGTCGACGCGGGGACCCGCGGGTCGAGTCGGAGAAGGGGGCCGGCGGATCAGTCCGGGATCGCACCGGGGACGATCGCGGCGAGGGCATCGGCCCTCACCGGGTCGATGGAATCATCGGTGATCGTGAGGTGCCCCACCTTGCGGGCGACGCGGGACGTCTTCCGATAGCCGTGGTACACGGCATCGTCATCCGGATTCCCGTCCGCGGCCACGATGCCCATCGCGTCGACCGTCGCCACCCGGGCATCGGCCAGCGTCGTGGGCGGGGGCGAGTCTCCGATCGCGTTCAGCATGATCGCGTGACCGTGTCGGGCGGCCGTCGATCCGAGCGGGTGTCCGGTCACCGCGAGGACATGATTCTCGAACTGATCGGTCTCCGAGAATTCGATGGTCAGGTGCCCGCTGTTGTGCACCCGAGGCGCGATCTCGTTGGCGAGGACGGTGTCGCCGATCACGAAGAACTCGACGGTCAGGACCCCGACGTGGTCGAGGGCTTCGGCGATTCGAACCGCATGGTCGACCATCGCGGTTCCGGCCCGAGGCGAGACGCCCGGGGCGGGGCACTCGCTTCGTCGGAGAATGCCCTCGGCGTGGTGGTTTCGAATCGGGGGCCAGGCCTTCGTCGTGCCGTCGACGCCCCGCACCACGAGCACGCTCACTTCGAGGTCGAAGTCGACCATCGATTCCAGAATCGCCGGTCGCCCGCCGATCGCATCGATCGCGTCGGCGGCCGCGGCCGGGTCACGGAGCACGACCTGCCCCTTGCCGTCGTATCCACCGCGCCTCGTCTTCAGGATCGCCGGTGTCCCGATCTCGCTGATGGCCGCCTTCAGCGAGGCGACGTCGTCGACGGCGTGAAAAGGTGGGACCGGAACGTTCTCGCCCGCGAGGAAGTTCTTCTCGACGAGTCGATCCTGCGAGGTCTCGAGTGAATTCCATCCCGGCCGCACCGGAATGGTCTTCGCGAGTGAAGCGGCCGCGGTGGCCGGTACGTTCTCGAATTCGTAGGTGACCACGTCGCACCGCCGGGCCAGTTCCGCGAGGGCGTCGGGATCGTCGTAATCGGCGCGAATGCGTTCGCCCACCAGATCCGCGGTGCACGATGTCGCGGGATCGAGGAAGACACAGTCGATGCCCAGTCGCCGGGCGGCGATTCCGAGCATCCAGCCCAGCTGGCCTCCGCCGAGAATCCCGAGGATCACGAGTTCTTCGTCCCCCCGGTCGCATCGGCACCGGGAATCGGGTTCTCGAGCACGCGTTCGGTCTGGCTTCTTCGCCACTCGACGAGCCGGTCCCGCACCGCCTCGTGCCCGGTCGCGATCACCGATGCGGCGAGCAGGCCGGCGTTGATCGCGCCGGCCCGGCCGATGGCGAGGGTTCCGACGGGAATTCCGGCAGGCATCTGCACGATCGAAAGGAGCGAGTCCATGCCCGAAAGGGCCTTGGACCGGACGGGTACTCCGAAAACGGGGAGATGGGTCTTCGAGGCGACCATGCCCGGGAGGTGGGCGGCGCCACCGGCGCCGGCCACGATCACCCGCAGGCCGCGGTCCGCCGCGGAACCCGCGTAATCGAAGAGGAGGTCCGGAGTTCGGTGGGCGCTGACGACCCGGCACTCGTGCGATACGCCGAGCGACTCGAGGATCTCGGCGGTGTGGGACATGGTCTCCCAGTCGGACTGGGACCCCATGATCACGCCGACCAGCGGCGTCGCGACGGTTGCGGCGTTGCTCATCGCCGGATTCTACCGTCCCGTGGGTGGGAGATCAGATCGCGTTCGGAGATGACCCAGAAGGCGTTTTCGAGGCCGATGCGGTGCCTCGCCACCATCGCTGCGAGTAGCATCCGCAACCCATGCCAAGCATCATCGTCAACAAAGTCGACATCGACCTGGTCGAACAGGAACGATCCACCTTCCAGCGGTTCGCCGAGATGTCCTTCTCGCAGTGCGTGAATCTGATCCAGATCCCGCGGGACCGCCGGTACATCTCGATGCTTCCAGCCTCGTACGTCCTTCGACGCCGGGAGGAGGGGGACGCGTGGGAGGATCCCATGATGCAGGTCGCACTCTGGAACCTCCACGACCTCGGCGTCGCGGAGATGAGCATGTCCATGGAGGCGCCGGAAGGTGGTGGCGATCCGGCGCCGCAGATCCGATTCGACCGGGCCGAGGCGACCGATATGGCGCTCGGCCGTGATTCGGCGATCAACTTCTCCACGGTGAAGAGCGGGCGTGGCCTGATCGCGGCGTTGAACAACGTCATCCACCGGACCTTCCACCTCAACGGGGAGGAGTTCGAGGTCGGCATCCAGGATCGCGAGCAGGTCGAGAAGTACGCGAAGATGGCCCACGAGATCCGCCAGCCCCAGGAAGGTCTGCTCTTCGCGATCGCCCGGGTGCTCGCGAGCATGCTCAAGCAGGGGCTCACCGCGGAGGACGTCGAAGTCCGGGCGGGGATGGAGCTCCTGACGAATCTCGGCTGCACCGCGATCTCGGTCGTCACCGACGAGGACCGGGTCGTGTTCAACGGCTTCAGCGTGATGGCCGGGCTCTCCAGCGGGCTGCTGCAGGGGCTCGAATGGGAACAGCTGAAGGAGATCCGGAAGAACGTCGAGATGATGATCGAGCAGATCAAGGCTCGGGCGGAGACCCCGGTCGTTCAGAGCATGCCGCGTCCGGTCGCGAAGCGGCGGCGTCGAAACTGAATTCCCATTTTTTCGGATGGACGGTCCGATGGGGTAGCATCGAGGGATGATCTACCCCCTCCTGCTGATCTCGATCCTCCTTTCGCTCACACCGGGCCTCGCCCGCCCCGAAGAGGCGTCGCCTCGGTGGATCTGGGTGTCCGCCGACGAGGTCGCGGGCGAACGAGGTCGATTCGAACGTGAAATCGTGATTCCCGAGGGTGCCACCCGCATGCTCGTCCGGGCCGCGGCGGACAATCGTTTCACGCTCCACCTCGACGATGAGTTCCTTCTCCGGGGGAGCGACTGGTCCCGGACCGGTGAGGTGGAGATCGCCGATCCCGCGGCGGGAACCCGAACCATCCGTTTCGACTGCACCAACGACGGTGGACCGGCGGGCCTCGCGGCGGTGATCGTGATCGAAGGTCCCGACGGCGGTCGAAGATTCGTCACCGACGGCTCCTGGACCACCAGCCGCCTCTCGGAGGGTGTGGCGACGCCGGTCGATCTCGTCGACTTCGGGCCGACCTCGGCACCGAACGGTCCCTGGGAGGATCCCTTCGCATTGAAGGTGGCCACGCCGGTGGAGGCGATCTCGGTTCCCGAAGGCTTCGCCGTCGAACTGCTCCATTCCTCGCAGCCGGGTGAAGGCTCGTGGAGTTCGATGACCGTCGATCCGCAGGGGCGGATCGTGGTGTCTCCCCAGTACGGGCCGCTCCAGCGGATCACGGTGCCGGCGGATGCCGGATCGGGGGTCGTCGTCGAACGATTGCACGAATCGGTCGGTCGGGCCCAGGGACTCCTGTTCGTGGGCGACGATCTCTACGCGAGCGTGGTCGACGATCCCGGTCGCGCCGGCGGTCTCTGGCGATTGCAGGATCGTGACGGCGACGACCGCTTCGAATTCGCGGAACACCTGGCGGCGTACGGCAATGGTTCGGAGCACGGACCGCATGGACTGGTGCTCGGACCCGACGGAATGATCTGGACCGTGCTCGGGAACTACTGCGCGACGCCTGCGGCGATCGCCGAGACCAGCCCGCATGCGAACTGGTCGGAGGACAGCGTGCTCGAGCGGATCTGGGATCCTCGTGGCCACGCGGTCGGCAAGATGGCGCCGGGCGGCCTGGTGCTTCGCACCGATCTCGACGGCGCCGAATGGGAGATCGTCGCGGGTGGATTCCGAAATCCCTACGACCTCGATTTCACCGCGGACGGCGAGCTCTTCACCTACGACGCGGACATGGAATGGGACATCGGCACCCCGTGGTACCGGAGCCCTCGATTCGTGCACGTGGTCTCCGGTGGCGAATTCGGCTGGCGAGGTGGAAGCGTGAAGTGGCCGGTGGAATCGCCGGACGCCCGCCCGGCGGCGCTGGAGATGGACGCGGGGAGTCCGACGGGCGTCGTGAGCGGGCATCGTTCGGCGTTCCCTCCGCCGTGGCGGGATCGGATGTATCTCGGTGACTGGGCCTACGGCCGGGTGATCGCGGTCGATCTGGAGTCGGACGGCGCCAGTCACGTCGCGACCGCGGTGCCGTTTCTGGAGGGCCGGCCCTTCAACGTCACCGATTTCGCCTTCGGTCCGGAAGGTGACATGTATCTGACGACGGGAGGCCGAGGCTCGCAATCCGGGCTCTACCGCGTGCGGTGGATCGGCGAGGGCGCGGGCGCGCCGATGGGATTCGATTCGGCGGTATCGCCCGCGATCGCGCGTCGGCGGTCGATCGAGGCATCGCATCGAGATGCGAAGGCCGTCGATCAGGAGACTCTGGTGGATGCCCTGGGTGACGTCGACCCCGCCATCCGCTACGCGGCGCGAATCGGGATCGAGCGGGCCCTGACCGCCGCCCGTGACGGCCGGCCCGGTTGCTTCACCGATACCGACGAAGACGTCGTCGCGATGCTGCTGGATGCCCCCGCCGACGGCGGAGGCTGGGAAGCGGCGATCGCGGTCATGCGGGTCGGTGATCGCGCGGACGCGCTCCGGGCCCTCGGGCGGATCGAGGAGATGGCCTTCGAGGATGACGGGGTGGACGGTCGGCTCCGGCTCGCGCGGGTGCTCGCCCTCTTGGTCACCCGGCACGGACCACTCGAACCCGAGTACCGGGATCGGGTCGTCGAGATGCTCGAGGCCGTCTATCCCACGGGAGAGCTCGCGGTCGACCGAAGCATGGTGGAGGTGCTGGTCGCGCTCGATGCGGCGGCCGTGGTGGAGCCGACGCTGTCGTTGATCGAATCGGCGGAAGACCAGGAGACGGCGATCGTCTTCCTGCATGCCCTGCGGCTGCAGAAGCGCGGATGGGACGAATCCACGCGGACCCGCGCGATGGACGCGTTGGACCGTGCCGCGACCTACGCCGGTGGGGCGAGCCTTCCCGGATTCGTCGCGGCGATTCGAGGCGACCTCGGCGAACGCCTCGGCCCCGATGCCGAGGCCGCGCTCGCGACGCGTGCGGAGGCGGCCCGGGAGCGCCGGGCGGCGGCGGACGTGAGGGACTTCGTCCGGGCCTGGTCGGTCGACGACTTCTCGATCCATCTCGCGCGGGTCCATGCGGGGCGGGACTTCAGTCGCGGGCAGGCGATGTACGAATCGCTTCAGTGCGCCGCGTGTCACAAGGTCGGCGAGACCGGGATCGCCTACGGTCCCGATCTCACCGGTGCGGGCGGCCGTTTCTCGCCGCACGATCTTCTGGTGGCGATCATCGAACCCGAGCGCGATCTCTCCGACCAGTACGCGGGCGTGCTGGTCGAACGTGGCGACGCCGATCCGGTGATCGGACTTCCGATCGGGGTGCAGGGCGATGTGCTCGCGGTGGCCCCCGACCCGCGGACCGGCACGCTTCGAGTGGAGATCCCACTCGAGGAGATCACGGCGCAGACCGCGGTGACGCCGATGCCGGCGGGGCTGGTGGACACCGCGACGATGGATGAGATACTCGACCTGCTGGCGTACATGCGATCCGGAGGGGATGCCACCGATCCGGCGTTCCAGCGTCCCCCATGACCGACGAGCGGGCTTCTTCCGACTCGGGACGGGTTCCGCCGCCGCCCGGGCCCGAAGGCGTTCCCCACGAAGTCTTCCACGACGTCTACCGACGTTCGAAGGCGCTGTGGGTGACGGGGCGACCGCAGCCCGCGGTGCTCGCCGCGATCGAACGGGGTTGGTTCCGCGAGGGGCCCTTGTTCGACGCCGGTTGCGGGACCGGGGAGAATGCGATCGCGATCGCGCAAGCGCATCCGACGCTCGAAATCCTCGCGATGGACGCGGTGCCCGAAGCGGTCGAGGCCGCCACCGCCGCCGGCCGCGAGGCGGGGGTCGAGAACCGGATCCGATTCGACGTCGCCGATCTGCGGATCGAGGGGCCCGCCGCCGAGTACGCCTGCGTGCTCGACGCCGGCGTCCTCCACGTCTTCTCCGATGGCGATCGCCCCCGTTACCTGCGGGTGGTGCATGACGCGCTTCGGCCCGGCGGCGCGGCGATCTTCATCGTGTTCAGCACCGAGGAGATCCGGCCTGGCGGTCCGAGGCGGATGGGCCGGGAGGAACTCCGGTCCGCGATCGACGAGGCGGGATTGCGGGTCGACTCGATCGAGGAGTCGCGGTACGAGACGCTCGGTCACGAAGGTGGGGCTCGGTCCTGGCTCGTCCGGGCCTTTCGATCGCCGATTCCGCCGGATGCGGCGGAGCATTCGCGGCGGTCCCCGTCGGATTGAGCGGGTTCGACGTCCAGCGTGGTCGAACGCGGGATCTGGCGGGATAGACTTCAGGCATGTCGCACCGTCACCAAGCCTCCTTCGTTTCACGGATCCGGAATCTCCACGTCGGGCGCATCGGCGTCGCGTCGGCGCTCGCCGGTTCCCTTCTCCTCGGATGCTCCAACCAACAGGTGAAGGTCGAGATGGTGGCCGGTGAAGCGGGACCGGAGCGGATCTTCGAGACCAACCGTACGAACCGGGACGAGATCGGCCGGCTCTCCGAGGCGTACGAAACGGCGCCGATGGAGCGGGCGGGAGGGCGAGACGGCGTCCGATTCGAAGGCGTCTTCGCCGAGCGCGATCTGCCCAGCGAAATCGGCAACCGCAACGGCTGGTCCACCCTGCCCGGATCCTTCGGCACCGCCTACTACTACATCGAGCAGTTTGGCGCGGCCCGCGACGACTGGACGGCCTTTCGGGACCGGATGAACGCGGGTGAACTCTGGATCCGGTTCGCGATCAGTTTCTTCGAGTCGAGGATCGACGGCGAGGCGGAGCAGGTGGAATGGCGACGCTTCGCCGAAGAGGAACTCCTGCCGGATGCGATGAGCGCATTCCTGAGATTCAACGCCGGCGGCTACGTCCAGCAGGGCCAGCGCATCGACACCCGCTTCCGCCCGCCGCAGGAACGTGGACCTCGCACCGATGACGAGTGGTTCCAGGTCCAGGTGTTCGCGCCCCTGGTCGGATTCGCGGTCGAACGCGGATGGGTGGAACCCTGGGAGGCGCAGCTGACGCTGCTCTCGGGGATCGACGGCTGGGTCTCGGCGGGTGAGCGGGCGTGGACCCGCAAGGAACTGGCCGATCCGATCGTCAAGCGGAGCGTGGGCCGCTTCGTCCCCGGCGCCGATCCCGGCGAGATCGGCCCCGCCAATCAGAAACTCATCCTGACCGGCCTCGCCTTCCTTTGGTGGGTCAACACGTCGAAGGACGCGGTCACGCTCATGCTCGAGTCGCCGGCGATTCCCGAGGCGGACAAGGCCCGGCTGCGGAAGGGTGACCGGTCGATCGATCTGCCCGGACCGTTCGGCATTCCGATCGGTGGCGGAGCGCGACCGCTGGAGAGTGAAGTGGTGCTTCGGACCGACGTGGAACCGTTCCTCACCAACGGCACCTGGGACGAGAGCCTCGGGACGGTCTCCTTCACCACGCGGATCTATCCGCCCTCCCAGCGACGCCGCATGGCGCCGCCGGTCTTCCACGCGAACTGGGCGGTGCCGGATGCGTCGGCTCAGAACGCGATCTTCGGGGGGGTCGAACTCGTGGGGCAGAGCCTCGCGGAGAGTGCGTTCTGGGAGCGGATGTTCGACGATGATCGCCGCGCCCGATGGGCGGAGGCGTTGGAGGCGGCGAAGGTCGCGGGTTCTCCCGAACCGCTTCGCGCTTTCATCGATGCGTTGGACGGCGAGGATGCGGAGTCGCTCCCCGCGCCGGAAGGACTTCGCGACCTCGTCTTCCGGGCGTCCGACGCGTGAGCGCGATGCCTGGTCGAGGTACTGGTCCTTCGCGTCGTCGATGGCTCGTCATCGCGGCCGTCGGATCCTGCATCGCGATCCCGTCGATCACGTCGATGACGACGGACCGGCTTCAGGCGGCGACGCCGGCCGGTGCCACGGGGGTCTTCAGCCGGACCGGCGAATCACGCGTCGACCAGGAAGCCGAGGAGGCGTTCGCCGAGACGATCGACATCTACTGCGTCGACTGTCATCGCGGTGCCACGGCGGAAGGCGGCGTCGACCTTCGAGGCGTGGCCGACGCGACCACGTTGCACGATGTCGATCCTTCGTTGCTGCTCGCGGTTCGTGATCGGTTGCGAGCCCGGGACATGCCTCCACCACGTCTCGACGAAGCCGATGCCCCCGATTCCTCGGATCGACCGAGCGACACCGAGTACCGACAGGGGATCCAGGTGCTTGGCGGACTGCTCGAAGCGCGGGCGGCCACCGCGGGGGTGCCGGACGTCGTGCTGCGGCGTCTGAACCGGTACGAACTCGGCAACGCGATCGAAGCGGTCTTCGGGGTGCGGGTGGATGTCTCCGGGCTTCCGGCCGACGACGTCGGACACGGCTTCGACCACCTGGGCGAGGTCCTGGCGACCAGCCCGCTGCTCTTCGAAAAACTCGTGGACCTCGCGGAGGAGGTCGCTCGCAAGGTCGTCTTCGATCCTGAATCGGCGGAGCCCGAGGTCCGGATCGCGAGGGGCGACGATCTTTCCGGTGGTCGGCGCCGGGGCGGAGGGCGGATGCTCTCCACCCGTGGAGGCGTGCGTGCGACGTTCGATGTTCCTCGGCCCGGCCGTTATCGAGCGGATTTCCTGCTGGCCGGCCAGCAGGCGGGCGACGAACCGGTTCGCTTCGAGCTCCGTCGGGGACGCGAATCCACCGGCCGGGTCGACGTGTCTGCGACGATGGAAAGTCCGGTGATCGAAGGATTCGAATTCGAACAACGCGAGGCCGCCGTCGAACTCTCCGCGTCGTTCTTGAACGACTTCTACCGAAAGCGGACCGCGAACGACCCGGGCGAGGACCGCAACGCGTTCGTGGCGGAGATCCGGCTGGTGGGTCCGCTCGATCCGCCCCAGCCCGGCGACCTGCAACGGGCCCTTGCGGCACGCCTTCGCGACGGTGATCGCCGGGTGGGGATCGCCAGGGCGTCGCGGTGGCTCCTCGAGCGCAGCTGGGGCCGGCGCATCGAATCCGACGAGGCTCGTCGAATCGCGGATCAGGTGATCGCGGCGACGCCGACCGTAACGCCCGCCGGAGGCGAGCCGTCACGCGTCGCGTTGATGCAGACCCTCGTCGTCTATGCGATCGCGAGTCCGGAATTCCTCTTCCGCATCGAGTCCCCGCGGGCCGGTGCCGAAACCGATGCGGACGGATCGGTTCCGCTCGATGGCTACGCGGTGGCGGGTCGCCTCGCGGCGTTTCTCAATGGGGGCATTCCCGACGAGACGCTGATCGCCTCGGCTCGATCGGGCCGGCTCGACACCGACCGGGGAATTCTCCGGGAGGTCGAAAGGCTTCTGCGGCAGGGGGGCGCACGGTCGCTCGGCGAGCGATTCGCCACCCAGTGGCTGCACATCGACGGCGTCGAGCGGCTGGAACCCGATCCGGAGCGGTATGGAGAGATCACCGAAGCCCTCCTCGCGGAGATGCGGGAGGAGACCGTTCTGGTGTTCGAGGAACTCGTGAGACGGGATCAGCCGATCACCGAGCTCTTCCGGCAGTCATCGAGCTGGTGGACCCCGCGGCTCGCGCGTCACTACGGACTCGATCCGGCGGCCCTCGGTCTCGTTGAGGCGGGATTCGCCCGGGTCGATCTCGATGCGACGGCGTTTCCCCAGGCGGATCTCGGCGTGTTGCGGCATGCCAGCATCCTGCTCGCGACGAGCAATCCCACGCGGACCTCGCCGGTCAAGCGGGGCAAGTGGGTGATGGAATCACTGCTGGACTGTCCGCCGCCGCCGGCGCCACCCGGTGCGCCGCAGTTGCCCGACCCGGAGGCGGATCGCACGGAGCGGGCGTCGCTGCGTCGCATGCTCGAGATTCACCGGCAGGATCCCGATTGCGCCTCGTGTCATGTTCGCATGGACGCCATCGGTTTCGCACTGGAACCGCTCGACGCGGTGGGACGATGGCGCACCATGTCCGAAGGCCATGCGGTCGACGCGGCGGCGGTGCTCCCGGGCGGGCGGAGGATCGACGGGCCTTCGGACCTTCGGGACGTCATCGTCGAAGATCCCGCGCTGCTGCGGTCATTCGGAAAGCATCTGCTGGTCTATGCCCTCGGACGTGGGCTCGAGTGGCGTGATGAACCGGTGCTCGACCAGCTGGTCGGCGTGCTGCAGGCGAGGCCGACGGTAAGGGCCGCGGTCGAGTTCATCGTGCTCGCCGATGCCTTCCGGCGGATGCCGGAACCCGATTGACCGGTTTCGGCGGGTTCTCGTTGCCGCATCGGGATTCGGCCGATACCGTCGAATGGAGTGATCGAGCGTGTCTCGATCAGGAGAAACCTCGTGACCCGACCACTGCCCCGACGAACTGTCTTGCGAGGCCTCGGTACCGCGGTGGCGTTGCCTTGGTTGGAAGCGATGTCCCCCGGGACCATCGGATCGGCGGCGCGGGCCGCCACCGCGGCCCCCGCGCGTTCCACTCGAGTCGCTTTTCTCTTCGTCCCGAACGGCGTGCACGCACCCGAATGGCTGCCCACGTCGAACGGACCCGGCGTCCAGGCGCTGCCGGGATCGCTTCCGACGCTCCTTCAACCGCTCGATCGCGTTCGATCGCACGTGACCCTGCACGCCGGGTTCGCCCATGGCAATGCTCGGGCACTGGGTGACGGTCCGGGTGATCACGCCCGAAGCGCGGCGTGCTTCCTGACCGGCACTCACCCGAGGAAGACCGCGGGAAGCGACATTCACAACGGAATCTCGATCGATCAGGCGATCGCGGGTCGTGACCGGGGCCGTCGTCGATTCGACAGTCTCGAGCTCGGCTGTGAGCCGACGCTCACCGCGGGCAACTGTGATTCGGGCTACTCGTGCGCCTACAGCGCGAACATCGCCTGGCGATCCCCCCGGACGCCGGTGGCGAAGGAGACCAGCCCTCGCGCGGTCTTCGAACGTCTGTTCATGGCGGGGCCGGCTCACGAATCCGATGCGGCGCGTCAACGCCGACTGGCCCGGCGGAGGAGCATTCTCGACGTCGTTCGTGGTGATGCACGCCGGCTGGCCGGTGCGCTCGGCGGTCGGGATCGCCAGAAGCTCGAGGAATATCTCGACGGGGCTCGTGAACTGGAACGCCGGATCGAGCAGGTCGAGCGCTCGGAGCAGGACGCCTCGGACTGGGGGCTCGCCCGCCTTCCCGCCGGAACGCCGGGTGACTACGCCGAGCACATCACCCTGATGGGTGATCTCATGGCGCTGGCATTCCGGCTCGATCTGACTCGAACCTGCACGTTCATGTGGGCGAACGAGGGATCCAATCGAACGTTCCCGATGGTCGACGTCCGGCAGGGGCACCACCACCTGTCGCATCACGCCGGCGACGTGGTGAAGGTCGACGCGATCCGGCGGATCAATCGATGGCAGAACGAACAGTTCGCCTCGCTGGTCGAACGCTTCGCGAACATCGAGGACGAGGCGGGAGGGTCGCTGCTCGACGACACCCTGATCCTCTACGGCGGCGCCATTTCCGACGGAAACCGGCACAACCATCACGATCTGCCCATCGTGGTCGCGGGTCGGGGCGGCGGAGCCGAGCCGGGGCGATTGATCGATCACGGCCCACGAACGCCGCTCTGCAATCTTTTTCGATCGATGGCATCGGCGGCCGGCGCTCCGCTCGAGCGTTTCGGGGACTCGACCGGCCTCGCGAGGCTTTGAGCGAGGGTCGGGCTTCGCGATTCACTCGATCGGACGCAGCAGGATCCGGCACGCCACGCGCTGCAGCGCCTCGGTATGCCGGACGGCCGGGCCGGCGACGATTCCGTCGCGGATCGCCCGGGGGATCGCGATCAAGGCGGAGCGAAAAGAGAGATAGTTCTGGGGGGACAGGTCGATGCGGTATCCGGGAGGCGGTGTGAGACCGGAGAACAACTGGATGCCGTTCGCGATGTTGAAGGCGTGGCTGTCGAGCAGGTCCTCGGTGACGGGTGGATAGGTCAGCAGAACATAGGCGAAGGTCTCGGGCTCCCGGTCGAAGGAGAGCAGCGCGGCCTTCGCCCAGTGCTCCACGAAGGCTTGCGCGTCCTGGCCGTTGGTCTCGCCGAAAGTGCTGCGGAGGGCGTACCAGTGGTCGAGGATCTCGCCGTGCGCGGTGTGAAGCAGCGACTGCTTGTTCCTGAACTTGTTGTACAGGTCGGTGTCATGACACTTGGCGAGGGCCGAGATCGCTCGAACCGTCGCTGCTTCCACGCCCTGTTCGGCAACGAGTCGGGTGGTGGCGGCCATCAGCCGGGCGCGAGTCGAATCCTCCCGCATGAAGTCCGGACCATGCATGCCACGGCGGGGACCGGCCCCGATGGGAGGCTCGGGTTCCATCACGAGGGGAGGTTGCTCGCTTCGCCGGACCAGGATGGAGGCCAGGGTGTTCGCGAGTTCCTTCGCAAGTG
>NYSY01000138.1 GCA_002683215.1 Planctomycetaceae bacterium | reverse complement strand
GCCGCCGGCCGCCCGGCCGGGAAGCGGCGTCGACGTGGCGACGGTGCTCGAGCTGGCGGCCTCGGTCGACGGGCCAGCGGCCCTCGCCACGGTGCTCGAAGCGCGAGGCTCGGTGCCGCAGGTCCGCGGCGCGATGCTGCTGGTCGCCGACGACCTCACGGTCGGCACGGTCGGCGGCGGCGCGGCGGAGGCGAAGACGCTCGTCGCCTGCCGGGCCGCGCTCGCCGACGGTCGATCGACCGAGGTGGAGATCGATCTCGCGGGCCATCCCGGCGAAGTTCGGGACGGGGTCTGCGGCGGTCGCATGCGGATCGCGGTCGATCTGCTCGATGCGCCGGCCCGTGCGGTGCTCGCCGAGGCGGGCACCCGGATCGCCGCCGGACTGGACGTCCGTCTGGCCGCGACGCATCGGGGGACGCCCGACCCGGTCGAATGGCGGATCGTCGACGGTGACGAGGATGCATCCGATGCGATCCATCTGCCGGGTCGACCGGTGGTGGTCGTCGTCGGTGCTGGACACTGCGGGCTGGCCCTCGAGCGACTCGGGCGGTTCGTCGGTCGTCGGATGCTCGTGGTGGACGATCGGCTCGGCGATCCGGGATTCCGATCGCAGGTCGACCCGGGCGTCGAGGCCGCGACGTCGATTGCGGAGGCCTGGTCCCGGCTTCCCGACGCGGTTCGTCCGGACGTCGCCCTGGTGACTCGGAATTTCGCGCAGGACGTCGCGGCGCTGGAGGCGCTTCGACATCGAGGGACCGGACGCCTCGGCATGATGGGAAGTCGGCGAAGAGTCGCCACGGTGCTGGAGGCGCTCGGGACCGCGGGCTGGTCGCCGGCGGAGATCGCGAGGATCAAGTCGCCGATCGGACTCGACATCGGTGGCGTGACACCGGAGGAGATCGCGGTCTCCATCATGGCGGAGCTGATCGGGCCGAATCGCGGGAACTGAGTCGACGCGGGGATTCCCGTCCCCGTTTCGGGCACCGACCAGGTCTCCGGTCCGGTACCGTGGATGAAGGTCCCCACGCCCACGACCCGGAGTTCGACCATGCTCTTCAGGCTCATCTACGACGACGATCTCGCGCAGGCCTCCTACCTCGTCGGTTGTCAGCGCACCGGCGAGGCGATCGTCTTCGATCCGGAACGCGACATCGATCGCTATCTCGACCTCGCGGCGTCGCAGGGACTGCGGATCGTCGCCGCGGCGGAAACCCACATCCATGCCGACTTCCTTTCGGGCGTCCGGCAGTTCGCGGTCCGGGGGAACGCGAAGGCCTACGTCTCCGGGGAAGGTGGCGACGACTGGCAGTCCGGCTGGCTGGACGGTTGCGATCACCGGGTGCTTCACGACGGTGACACCTTCGAGGTCGGGAACATCCGGTTCACCGCGGTGCACTCGCCTGGCCACACGCCGGAACATCTCTCCTACCTGGTGACCGATCTCGGTGGTGGTGCGGACACCCCGATGGGCGTGATCACCGGCGACTTCGTCTTCGTGGGGGATCTCGGTCGACCCGATCTGCTCGAGTCGGCCGCGGGGATCGGCGGGATGATGGAGCCATCGGCGCGGACGCTCGCGGCCAGCGCCCGCGGCTTCCTCCGCTTCGACGACCACCTGCAGGTCTGGCCCGCCCACGGCTCCGGCAGCGCCTGCGGGAAGGCGCTGGGAGCGGTACCCCAGTCGACGGTCGGTTACGAACGGCGATTCAACCACGCGCTCTCGCTCGCCGAGGACGAGCAGGCCTTCGTCGATCACATCCTCGCCGGTCAGCCGGAGCCGCCCGCCTACTTCGCCCGCATGAAGGCGTGGAATCGCGACGGGGTTCCGGTGCTCGATGCGATGCCGACGCCCGAGACCGCCACCGCGGCGGATCTGGCCGGTCGGCTCGACGGCGTTCGCGTCGTCGATGTCCGGGACTGGGCGCGGTTCCGGGAAGGTCATCTTCCCGGTGCGATCTGGACGAAGCTCGGCATCAACTTCCTGATGACCGTGGGGTCGTACGTCGAGCCGGGCGAACGCATCGGGCTGATTGCGCCGGCCGGCGAATTCGATCGCCTGACCAGGGCCCTGGTGCGGATCGGCCTCGACGACGTCGCGTGGGTCGCGACGCCCGAGACGCTCGATGCCTGCCGCAAGCATGGTGGAACGCTCGACACGGCACCGGAGATCGACGCCGACGCGCTCCGCGGGCTGCTCGAAGGCGGAAGCCCGCCCCGGGTGCTCGACGTCCGTCGCGCGGTCGAATGGAACGACGGCCATCTCGAGCATGCGGTCAACGTCGCGCACACCCGGTTGATTCCGAGGCTCGCGGAAGTTCCCGCGGGGGAGACGCTCTACGTGCACTGTGCCGGCGGCGTTCGCAGCGCGATGGCCGTCTCGGAACTCCGGCGTCGCGGGGTCGACGCGGTGAACGTCGCGGGCGGCTGGGCGGCGATGCGAAAGGCCGGCTGCGGGGGCGTCGCGTGCGGTTGATCGCCGCGTCGTCGACCGCCGGTCTGCGGGATCGTCTCGGAGCGGGGGCGTGATCGCGGTCCTGGGTGGAATCCTGATCGGGCTCTGTCTCGGCCTGCTCGGATCGGGTGGTTCGATTCTCACGGTGCCGTTGCTCGTCTACCTGCTCGACCACGATCCGAAGGTGGCGATCGCGGAAAGCCTCGCGATCGTGGGCGGCATCGCCCTGCTCGCATCGATCCGACCGATGCTCAAGCGTGACGTCGACTGGACGAGCGTGCTGCTCTTCGGCGTTCCGGGCGTGGTGGGCACGGTCGCCGGGGTCTGGTCCTCCCAGTGGATCAGCGGCCTTGTCCAGTTGATGGTCTTCGGCGGCGTGATGCTCGTCGCCGCGGCCATGATGCTCCGCGGCCGACGGGGGGACGAATCGGAAGTCGTGCCCGCCGGTCGGACCCGGCGTGATCACCTGATCCTCGTCATTGAAGGCTTCCTCGTGGGCGCGCTGACGGGAATCGTCGGGGTCGGGGGGGGCTTCCTGATCGTGCCGGCCCTGGTCCTGCTCGGACGGCTGCCCATGCGAATCGCGGTCGGCACCAGCCTGCTGATCATCGCGGTGAAGAGCGGTGCGGGATTCGGGAAGTCGATCGGCCAGTTCGAAGGCGGCGTGGGCGCCATGGACCTGCAGACCATCGGCGTCTTCATCCTGCTGGGTGGCGTGGGGAGTCTGTTGGGCGACGCGATCGGCGGCCGGATTCCCCAGCGGCGACTGAAGCAGGTCTTCGCGGTCTTTCTGCTGATGATGAGCGGCTTCATCCTCCTTCGCGCGGGAACGGGCCTGCTCGCGACCGACGACCTGGTTTCGGGTCGTGCGCCGATCATCGATGAACTCGATTCCGAATGAACGGCCGCCTGACCCGAAGGGCAAGAAAATCCCACGCCCGGGGTCGCCGGCGTGGGATCTTCAAATGACGGTTCGAACGGGATCTCGTTCGGATCCTCGGTCGCTCAGTCCTTCTTCTCGTGGTGACCACCGAACTCGAACCGCTGGGCGGACATCACCTGGTTGGCGAAGTCCGCTTCGCCGCGTGAGCTGAACCGGGAGAAAAGCGCGGCGGCGAGCACCGGCGCCGGAATCGACTCGTCGATCGCGGCCTGGAGCGTCCATCGGCCTTCACCCGAGTCGGAGACCCGTCCGCTGAACTCCTCGAGTCCGGGGCTCTTGGCGAGGGCGGAGGCGGTCAGGTCGAGCAGCCACGATCCGATCACGCTGCCTCGACGCCAGACTTCGGCGACCTCCTTCAGATCGAGGTCGTACATGTAGGCCTCCGGGTCGCGAAGCGGCGTGGTCTCGGCGTCGGTGTCCCGCTGATGCTTGCCGGCGTCGGCGTGCTTCAGGATGTTGAAGCCTTCCGCGTAGGCGGCCATGATGCCGTACTCGATGCCGTTGTGGACCATCTTCACGAAGTGACCGGCACCGTTGGGACCGCAATGCAGCCAACCGTCCTCCGCGGTGGTCTCGTGCCCCTTGCGGGCTTCGGTGAGTGGTGCCGTCGCGACCCCGGGGGCGAGCGAGGCGAAGGCGGGGGAGACGTGCTTCACCGCCGCCTCGGGGCCGCCGATCATCTGGCAGTAGCCGCGTTCCAGGCCCCAGACACCGCCGGAGACGCCGACGTCGATGTAGTCGATGCCCTTTTCGGCGAGGTGCTTCGAACGCCGGATGTCGTCGTGATAGGAACTGTTCCCGCCGTCGACGAGGATGTCGCCCTTTTCGAGGTGGGGCGAGAGCTTCTCGATCATGCCGTCGACGAAGGCGACGGGAAGCATCATCCACGTGGTCCGCGGCTTCTCGAGCTTGGAGACGAAGTCCTCGATGCTGGTCGCGCCGATCGCGCCGTCCGCCTCCAGGGCCTTCACCGCGTCCGCGTTCACGTCGTAGACGACGCAGCGGATGCCGTCCTTCATCATGCGGCGGACCATGCCGGCCCCCATGCGGCCGAGACCGATCATCCCGAGTTGAAGATCGCTGGACATGTCGAAGTTCCTTCGAAGAGGTTTCTGGAAAAAGAGCGAGCGGAGTATAGGGTCAGGACGCCGAAAGCCCGGCGTCGGCGACCCGGCGTCGATGCAGATCGACGACCTGATCGGCGAGCCAGCCGGCGAAGGCCGGTTTCGAGACCGTCGGAGGTCCGGGGCGGGTCGCCGTGCCGTCGGGCATCAGCAGGGTGCCATCGATCCCGTCGGCCTCCATCGTCTCGAGTGGATTCGCGACGATCCCGTGAAGGTCCTTCGCCGCGAGCTTGCGGCGGGCGGCGGCCTCGAGCCCCTCGGCGGGTTCGAGGGCGAATCCGATCCGGGTGCCGGGATGATCGATCGCGGCGAGCCCGACCAGGAGATCGGGCACCGGTTCGAGTTCGATCGCGGGCGGGCCGTCGCTTCGTCGAATCTTGCGAGGCGCCCCCGCGCGGCGGATCGGTCGAAAGTCCGCGACCGCGGCCGCCATGATCAGCACGTCGTGATCGGGCCAGTGGCGAGCCAGAAGTTCCTCGAGTTCCGCCGCGGTCTGGAACCGGAGGTCCGTCTGGTGCGGACCCGGAGCGGGATCCGCGGTGGCGGGGCCTCGAAGCAGGGTGGTTCGGTGCCCCCGGGCCACCACGGCATCGGCGATCGCCACCCCCAGTCGTCCCGAGGATCGGTTGCCCAGAAACCGGACCTCATCGACGGGTTCCCAGGTGGGACCGGCCGTGACGAGGAATCGGAGCGGGTTTCCGGAGGAGGATGTCGGTGGTGGGCTGCTCACGAGCGATCACGGTGGTCGTATTGCAGTCGAGGGATTGCACCGCCATACTAGGGGACTCTGCGGGCGTCGCCGGCCTCCATCCCGATTCGGGGGGGACCGCCGGACCATTCAGGCGAGGCGTCGCAGTGTCCGACACGCCATCCGGCGTGCATTTCAGTGAACAGATCCTCACCGTCGCCTCATGCCACGGTCGGAACGACCCAAGATCGGAGCCAGCGTTTTGGCCAGGAAGGTTCGCAAGAAACTCGGAGAGATCCTCGTCGGCGACGGCGTCGTCGAAGAATCCGCGATCGCCACCTGTGAGACGGAAGCTCGCGAAAGCGGGAAGCGGCTCGGCGAGGTGCTGGTCGAGAAGGGCTTCGCCACGGAAATCCAGGTCGGTTCGGGGCTGGCCCGGCAGGCCGGGATGGACTTCGTGGACCTCGGTACCGCCGAAGGCTCCGGACAGGTCGATCTCTCGCTGGTCGACGAGGAGATCGTGCGGAAGCACTGTGTCATCCCGCTGTCCTCGGACAGCGGCAGGCTCCGGTTGCTCGTTCATGATCCCATGGATCTGGAGATGCTCGACCTCCTCCGATTCCGACTTCCCCAGGAGTTCGACCTCGTCGTCGGCGTGAAGTCCCAGATGATGGACTGGATCGGCGAAGGCGGGGCGGCGAAGCTGGGAGGTGGGGGCGAAGCCGGGCCGGATTCGATCGACGTCACCGTCGACAAGTCCGTGGACAGCTCGGTCGACAGTTCCATCGACAGTTCCATCGACGTCGATGCCGGCGACTCCAAGATCGTCCGGCTGGTGAACGAACTGATCGTCGAGGCGGTCCGCGGCCGCGCGAGCGACATCCACGTCGAACCTCGTGACGACCGTGTCGAACTTCGATACCGGATCGACGGGGTGTGCCACGTCCGGCAGAGTCTCCCGAAGCGGAACCAGTCGGCGATCCTCGCGCGGCTGAAGCTGATGTCGGGGGTGAACATCTCCGAGCGCCGGATCCCGCAGGACGGCCGAATCAAGCTGCCCATCGACGGCGCCCAGGTCGACTTCCGGGTCTCGACGTGCCCCGCGTATCACGGCGAAAGCGTGGTCCTTCGAGTACTGCGCCCGGATTCGGTGCAGATCGGACTGCCGAGCCTCGGTTTCGAGCCGGACAACCTCGAGCTCTTCAACAAGATCATCCGTCGTCCGAACGGCATCTTCCTCGTGACGGGGCCGACGGGGTCGGGCAAGACGACGACCCTCTATTCGGCGCTCAACGTCCTCAACGAGCCCAACCGGAAGATCATCACCGCCGAAGATCCGGTGGAATACAACTTCAACGGCATCAACCAGGTCCAGGTCCGCGAGTCGATCGGTCTCACCTTCCCCTTGATCCTGAAGGCCATGCTCCGGCAGGCCCCCAACGTGGTCCTGGTCGGTGAGATTCGAGACCGTGAAGTGGGGGATATCGCGATCCAGGCGGCCCTCACGGGTCACCTCGTGTTCTCGACCCTCCATACCAACGACGCGCCGAG
>NYSY01000137.1 GCA_002683215.1 Planctomycetaceae bacterium | reverse complement strand
GGCCGGTACCAGCGCCCGCACCGGGAGACTGCTCGGGGAGCAGGGTGTCCTGGGTGAAGCCGCCGATGGTGACGAACGAGTCGGCGAGACGCAGGGCCGGGGTGTCGAAGATGCCACCCAGGTTGGTCGGGGTCCAGCCGGTGCCGGTGGCACTCTGGAAGTAGTTGACCTGACCGGCGGCGGCCATCTCGAGGTTGTAGACGTTGAGTGCAACGTCGGCAGCGTCGTCGCTGAGCAGATAGAGATCGGAGACGTTGACCGAGACCGAAGCCCCGCCGAAGTCTTCGGTCGTGACGGCGTAGTCGACGGTGACTGCACCAGTGATGTCAGCCGCGGCACCCGCAGCAAGCATCACGGCAACACCAGAACCAAGAATCATTGAGTTGCGCATTTCTTTTTCTTCTCCTTGTTGGGAAGAGGGAATCATTTGCCACGAAGAACGAAAAGAGGGGTGTCGTGGCATCACCCCTGGCCAGAGATGTTCCCCCGAAATAACTTCCAAACGTGTCACCTGCCGGCTTTGAGGCCGACCGGTTTCTTCAGAACACCACGGTGATGAATCGCAGGGAACCAAAGACGAATGACTCTCATGGAGGGCACGCGTGAACACGAACGATCACGCATCCAATCGAGTCGACCGAAGTACTCCAAACGAGAAGGGCACATCTCGTCGAATCGGGGCACTTCTGCCAGAAGCAGATGTCGTGGTTTGCTGATCAGGGCGAACAACGACGAACCCATCGTCTGCGTTTCAGGAGACAATGCAAGGAAATGATGAGCAGGTCATGAAAAATGGGCTGAAAACTGGCGTCCGAGTTTCGGTTATAGGGCGTTTAGAATGATCCGCGAATGACTCAAATCACAGATATGGACGCCTCAGGGGGGTTTTCAGACCAGAAATCCGGATCGGAGCGGACGCCACTCACGCACCGGCAATCCGGCGCAGGGTGTTCGTATCACCACCCTGCCCGGAGATTCCACGTGACCTGGAAGCCCACGTTGAAAGAATTCGGCCTCGCCACCCTTCCCATCGCCGCAATCGTCGCGACAACGACAAACGCCGACATCACCGGTGCCTTTTCGTACGACTCCATCGCGATGGCGCAAGAATTCGGTGGTGGCGAGGTCGCGGTGTTCGTGCAGGATCTCTACCTCATTTCAAACGATCCGAATGACGTGGTGCGCGCCGCCTTCGATCTGCTCCTCGAACCATCGGCGCAGATCGACTACTACCAGGCGCCCGGCGCCTTCGGATGGAATCCAGGCAACATCGGTGGCCCCTTCGACACCGAGTCGGTGCGGCGGGCCGATTCATTCGTGACGATCGGCGGCTTCGGCGACGATGGATCGATGCCGTTGCAGATTCCGGGCGCTGGTGCAAGTACGCAACTCGATCCCGACTTTGGAGATCCGAACGCGCCGTATCCGGGGTTCGCGGCGGGCTGGTACGACGATTCCCCATCGACGCCGGCGGGCAGGGTCCGCGATACGCCGCCAGGCACCCTCGGAACATTCGTCGGCCGCTTCGCCTACGTCGGAAATCCCTGGGACACGCCACTCTTCAAATCCCGAATCTCCGCGAGCTGGAATCAGGGCATCGGAACACCGGATCAGTCCGCCTCTTTCCTGATCAACTGGATTCCGTCCCCCGCGACCCTTGGGCTCTTCGCACTCACCGGCCTGCGACGTTCATCCCGACGGCGGAACTGAGCCTTTCCGGAGCCGTGGTCCGTCCTTCAAGGAAAACCGCGGAAGACGACGTGGTCGCCTTCCGCGGAGTTCGATTCGGTCTGGTTTCGCGCGAACGGACCTCGGTTCAGAGAACCGCCTGAGCGGCGGCGAGCCGGGCCACCGGCACCCGGAACGGCGAACAGCTGACGTAGTCGAGACCCACCTGCTCGCAGAAGGCGATAGAGGCGGGATCACCGCCGTGTTCACCACAGATGCCAAGCTTCAGCGAGGGCACCGTACGGCGGCCTTCTCGGCAGGCCATGTCCACGAGACGTCCGACGCCGTTGGTATCGATCGACTGGAAGGGATCCTTCTCGAGGATGTCGCTGCTCACGTAATCCGGAAGGAAGACGCCCGCGTCATCCCGGCTGTAGCCGAAGGCCATCTGCGTGAGGTCGTTGGTTCCGAAGCTGAAGAAGTCGGCGACTTCCGCCACCTCGCCGGCGGTCAGGGCCGCCCGCGGAATCTCGATCATCGTGCCCACGGGAATGTCGAGCTTGCCCGTGTACTTCTTCTCCTTCTTGACCGTCGCCATCGTCTCAAGGATGAGCTCCCGGAGGATCTCGAGTTCCTTTCGGGTCCCGATCAGCGGAACCATGATCTCCGGACGGGCCTTCACGCCCTTCTTGAGGCACTGGATCGTCGCTTCGGTGATCGCCCGGGCCTGCATCGTCGCGATCTCCGGATAGGTGATCGCGAGGCGGCAACCGCGATGACCGAGCATCGGGTTCATCTCGTGGAGCATCGAGACCCGCCGCTTCACCTCGGAGAACGGGACCCCGAGGTCCTTCGCCATCGCCTTCTGGGCGTCGACCTCGTGGGGCAGGAACTCGTGCAGCGGCGGATCGAGCAGGCGGACCGTGACGGGCAGCCCCTTCATGGCGGTGAAGATGCCCGCGAAGTCCTTCCGCTGGTACGGCAACAGCTTCTTGAGCGCCTTCTCCCGGGCGATCGTGGTGTCCGCGAGAATCATCTCCCGCATCGCCTTGATCCGGTCGCCTTCGAAGAACATGTGCTCGGTCCGGCAGAGTCCGATTCCGATCGCGCCGAACTCCCGGGCCCGCTTCGCGTCCTTGGGGGTGTCGGCATTGGTGCGGACGCCCATCCGCGAGACGTCGTCCGCCCACTTCAGGACGGTCGCGAGATCACCGGAGACCTTGCTGGGCACGACCCGCTCGATCTCCCCGAGCATCACCTCGCCGGTGGAACCGTCGATCGAGAGGACGGACTTGCGTCCATAGGTCTTGCCGCCGACGGTGATGCGACCCTTCGCCGCATCGATCGAGATCTCACCCGCACCCGCGACGCAGCACTTGCCCCAGCCTCGGGCGACGACCGCCGCGTGGCTCGTCATGCCGCCCGTCGAGGTCAGGATGCCCGCGGCGCTGTGCATGCCGTCGACGTCCTCCGGCGAGGTCTCCTTGCGGACGAGCAGGACCTGCTCGCCCTCTCGGGAACGCTCGACGGCCTCCTCCGCGGTGAAGGCGAGCGCCCCGCTCGCGGCGCCGGGAGACGCCGGAAGCCCGCGGGCGATCGTGGCCGCGGAGGCCTTGGCCTTGGCGGGGAAACTGGGGAGAAGGAGCTGCGTGAGGTCGTTGGCGGGAATCCGCTTCAGGGCGACCTTCCGCGTGATCAGCCGCTCCTTGACCATGTCGACCGCCATCTTCACCGCGGCCGCCCCGGTTCGCTTGCCGTTGCGGGTCTGCAGCATGTAGAGCTTCCCGCGCTCGATGGTGAACTCGATGTCCTGCATGTCCTTGTAGTGCTTCTCGAGCTTGATCCGGATGCGATCGAGCTCCTTCGAAACGCGGGCGTTCCACTTCGCCATCTGGGCGAGGGGCTCCGGCGTCCGGATGCCTGCGACCACGTCCTCGCCCTGGGCGTTGATGAGAAATTCACCGTAGAAGACGTTCCTACCGGTCGAGGGATCCCGGGTGAACGCGACGCCCGTTCCCGAGTCCTCGCCCATGTTGCCGAAGACCATGGCCTGCACGTTGACCGCGGTGCCGTTCAGGCCGCTGATCTCGTTGATCCGGCGGTAGGAGATCGCCCGATCGCTGTGCCAGCTCTTGAACACCGCCTCGACGGCGAGCTCGAGCTGCTTGAACGGGTCGCTCGGAAAATCGGCGCCGACGTGTCGCTTGTAGACCGCCTTGTAGGCGATGCAGAGGTCGCGAAGCCCCTCGGCGGGGACGTCGGTGTCCTCGGTCACGCCGAGGTTCCGCTTGATCTTGTCGAAGGCGGCTTCGAAGTGATGATGGTCGACTCCCATGACCACGTCGCCGTACATGTTGATGAGTCGACGATAGGCGTCCCAGGCGAACCGCTCGTTCCCGGTGAGCGCCGCGAGGCCTTCGACCGACCGGTCGTTCAGGCCGAGGTTGAGCACCGTGTCCATCATGCCGGGCATGGAGACCGCTGCGCCCGAGCGGACCGAGACGAGCAGCGGATCGGAGGTCGAACCGAACTTCTTGCCGGTCTCCTTCTCGAGCTTCCGCACGTTGCTTCGGATCTGATCGGAGAGCCCTTCGGGGAAGCGACCACCAACGTCGTAGTAGGCCTCGCAGCTGTTGGTGGTGATGGTGAAGCCCGCTGGTACCGGCAGTCCGATCGAGGTCATGTCCGCGAGGTTCGCGCCCTTGCCGCCAAGCAGCGCCTTCTGCGTCGCCTTGCCTTCGGTCCGGGTGCCGCCGAAGAAGTAGACCATCTTCGCGGGCCGCTTCGAGGTCGCCGCGCTCTTGCGCCGGGGCGTCGCCTTCTTGCGGGAGGAGGTGCTGGGGGAGGTCGTCTTGCGACCGCGTGAGGTCTTCTTGGTCGTGGCCATCGGAGGTTCGGTCCATCGATGCGCGGTCCGACGCAGAGCCGGACCGCAAGGAATTGAGTCGAGAAGTGTAGTCGCAACGTCAAAAACACGAAGCCGTCACGGGGGAACCGGGTAGCCTGAGGGTCGATTCATGACACGAGCGTCCACCATCCCGTCGCCCCCGATCCCAGGCGCCCCCGACGCGAGCGGGGCCCTGCTCGCCGCGTGGCCCCGGGACCGTCCGCTCGCGATGCTCGCATCGCATGGCGACAGCCCCTTCGCACGGTTTTCGTTCGCCGCATCCCCGGTCTCGGAACGCCAACTCCGGGGTCCGGAGACCATCGAGATCCTCCGCCGGGAACTCGCGGGGCCGGTGTCGGGCCCCCATCCCGCCGCCGAACGGCTCCCCACCGGACGAGGGCATTTCGTGATGCTCGGCTACGACCTGTTCCGGCACCTCGAGCCGACCGCCGCCAGCCCCGCACCACCGCTCGACGATCGCCAATGGCCCGACGCGATCCTGCTGCGATGCGAGGGGGGCCTGCTCCATCACGGGGGCAGGACCGAAGTCCGTGGCGATCCCGCCCTGGTCCCCGATCTCGAGCCCCGGGTTCTCCCGCCTCCGATCATCGACGGGCTCCACCCCGATCCCACCGATGTGGAGTACCGACGCGACGTGGGCCGGGTGATCGAGCACGTGCACGCTGGCGACTGCTTCCAGGTGAACCTCGCCCAGCGGTTCGGCACCCGCTTTCGGGGCTCGGTCCGCAGCCTCGCCGCCCTCGCCTTCGAGGCCGCGGCGCCGCGATACGGCGCGATGCTCGAATGCGGGCCCGGTCGCGCCATCGTCTCGATGAGTCCCGAGCTCTTTCTGGAAACGACTCCCGGCACCGACGGGGTCGCGGTGCGGACGCGACCCATCAAGGGCACACGACCGTCCTCTCGGTCGGTCGATGAACTCGAACGAAGCGAGAAGGACGCCGCCGAGCTGCACATGATCGTGGACCTGATGCGCAACGATCTCGGACGGGTCTGCCGGCTCGGTTCCGTGCGGGTGAGCCAGCCCCGGACCATCGAGTCGCATCCCACGGTGCATCACGGCGTGGCCGAGATCACCGGCATCCTCCGGCCGGAACTCGGCATCGCGGATCTCGTGCTCGCGGCGTTCCCGCCCGGGTCGGTGACCGGCGCTCCGAAGGTCCAGGCGATGCGGATCATCGACGAACTCGAGCCCGTGCGAAGGGGGCCCTACTGCGGTGCCGTCGGCTGGATCGACGATTCCGGTTACGCCACGCTCAACGTCGCCATTCGGACGATCACCGCCACCGGAACGCCGCTGGACGGATGCGGCGAACTCGACGGTCGTCTCGATTACTTCGCAGGATGCGGCATCGTCGCGGAATCGGACCCCGAAGCGGAATATCGAGAAAGCCTGGACAAGACCGAGGTCTTCCGTCGCGCGATCGAAAACGCATCCACCGGCTCCACGAACCACTGATCGGACCGATTGCGACCCGATTCAGCCGATCCGACCGGCATCGCGCTGGTCCCGAGCCTGCCGCTGGAGTTCCTGCTGCCGATCGATGTACTCGAGAATCAGCTCGGCGACCTGCGATTCGTGCGCCGGGTTGAAGCTGAAGTCGAACGCGATGCCGACGTAGGTTCGCTGCGAAGAGTCGATGTGGGTGTGCACGACCTTGCCCGAAGCACAGAGCGGTACCGGAATGTCGGGCTTC
The DNA here is from genome assembly GCA_002683215.1 of Planctomycetaceae bacterium. Taxonomy (GTDB): domain Bacteria; phylum Planctomycetota; class Phycisphaerae; order Phycisphaerales; family SM1A02; genus UBA12014. The sequence goes on along the minus strand of NYSY01000137.1, from coordinate 60,648 downwards.
AGCGAAAGTCGAAGCCAGAAGATCCGATGACGTCCGACCGCGGCGGCGTTCTCGTGATCCACCACGAGTCCGACGCCCCCTCCGCCGAGGTTGGCGAGATCGGCGGTGAACTTCGGACCGATCAGCGGCATGACGGCGTCGGAAAGGAGTTCGTCTCCGTCGACCGGATCGCCCCTGCGCCATGACTCGAAGGCCAGTTCAGTCGCACGCTCGCCGGGAATCACGGACTTGGGATCCATCAACGGCCAGATCTCGACGCTGGGCAGCGTGACCGCCTGCGTGTCCACTCGAACCCGCCGACGCTTCGAGCGGCTGACCTCGGTGGGCATTTTCAGTCGGAGCCCGGGAGGATTTCCAGGCCGGCCCGCGTCTTCACCCATGTTGTGCGTTCGAAAGGTCCAGCGATTCTGTCCGATGGCGATCGCGGCGACGAGTTCGGTCCCGACGTCGATCCTGACTTCACGACCGAGCGTCACCGGGAACTCGACCCCGATCTCCGTTTCGCTCAGTTTCTGGACCTTGACCCGCCAGACGAGATCGGGCCCGGTCGCGTGGATCGATGGATCGGTCTCGCCGCGATCGGGGTGCGCGATCGCGAATTCGATCGCGCCGCCACGCTCGTAGATCTGCTGCAGGAGCTTTCGCCAATCATGCGTTCTGCTTCGTGATGCCGGCACGCCGGACGCTCGCTTTCACGTGTTGTTCTTGAATCAGATGCCCCGCGACGGGGTCTTCCCGGAACGGACGATCCTTCCGGTCGGAACGGATTCCGATGGAGTTCCGCCGACCTTTTCATCGTCCAGAAACCGATACGAGGGCCAGCGGGATCGAGATCCGCATCGGAAGGTTAGCACTCCCGATCCGCATGATCCGAACGAGCGTCAGGAACGCATCGAAATCAGGCTTCGGACCCGGGTTCCAGTCCGATACCGGGGTTCTCATCCCGGTGCACGTGGAGTACCAGGGATGCGGTGGAATCATGACCACCACGGCCGAGGCCGGCGCCGGCCGCCGCATCGTTCAATTCGGACATCGACCAGAGCCGGAGCACCCGCTCCCCCGGGCGTGGTTCGAGATCTCGATCGGCGACCTCCGGACCGGTTCGCATCACGAATTCCGGTTCGCCCGGAATCCAGAGCATCTGCATCGAGCCGTCTTCGCTGATGCCGTCGCCCCAGTTCCCCGCGGTCAGCTCGGACCATCCCGTGAACGGGAAGTCGTCGTAGACGAACACGCCCTCCGGATCGAGCCGGATCGCGATGGCCAGGAACAGTTCGCGGAGCACCGCCGGCGAGCGAACGGTGGTCAGGGTGTTTCCCAGCAGGAGGATCGCGTCGAACGGACCGGACGGCAGTCCCGCAAGGCCGGCCGCCTCGGTGAAATCGAGATGATCGAACCGGCCACGGCCTCCGGTCGCCTCGAGGAACTCGTCTCGATGGCCCGACTCGCGGTCGACTCCGGTCACGTCGTGACCCGCCGCGGCGAGCATCCCGCCGACCCGACCGGTACCACAGCCGAGGTCGAGCACCCGCCCCGGTCCCGCGATCAGACGGGCGGCGACCCCTTCCACCTGCGCCAGCGTCTCGTCCTCGTCGTGAGGGCGCTGGTCGTGATCCGCATGGCCGCTCATGTGGAAGGTCCTTCCGCGATCCGTCGGATGCGATCCGCTTCCGCTTCCACCGATCGACGTTCGCCCGACTCGAGACGGCGACCGCCGTAGCGCACCGCGTAGAAGAGATCGACCAGGGGTGCCGCCGCGGCCGCGACGTCCGGACGAGCCGAGGAGACCGCGTCGAGGTGCGCTCGCGGCGGCGCCCATGCCGGCTTCGGGCATCCCGCGGCGGAGAAGGCCTCCAGCAGCGTGAGATAGAACTCGGCTTCTCGCAGTCGGCGATTCGGGAATTCCGGCGATGCGTGCAGAAGTCTTCGCACGAGCCGGCGGCGACGAATCCAACGTACCGACGCCACGACCGCGAGTCCGATCGCGAAGACCACGATCCCGATCCAGATGTAACCCGCGGGCCCCAGCTGGAAGTATCGGTTGACCTGTCTCGCCACCTCGCTGATTCGTTCGACGAGGCCACGGCCTCCGCCGCCCACCAGACCACCGAGCCGATCCGCGAGGGTGGCCTGGCTGGTACCGTCGAAGGTGACGAAACGGCTCGTCCAGAGAAAGTCCGCACGGTCGTAGATCCAACGCCAGTCGTCGGCCCAGCTTCGACGCGACGCCTGCATTTCCTCGAGGACCCGGGTGTTGGTCGGGTCGAATTCACGCCAGGACCAGCGACCGGTCCGCACCTCGACCCAGGCGTGCGCATTGGACTCCCGCACGATGTAACGGGCCAGTCGGTCGTCGAACTCCACCGCGACGAATCCCGTCACGACCCGGCACTCGATGCCGATCGACTGGCAGAGCCCCGCGAGTCCGGACGCGAAGAACTCGCAGTGACCGAACCGATACTCGGTCAGAAACGCGTAGATCGGATCCACGCCACGGCGCTGTACGAAACGGCGGAGGTCGAGGGCGTATCGAAAATCCTCGCCGCGAAGGTGGTCCGTGAACACCTCCGCGATGCGTCGATTTCGCCGCCACTTCGCCTCGTCGTCGCCGGCCGGGGCGGGTTCGAGCAGCTCCGGGGCGCGCTCCGCGAGGATTCGAAGCGCCTCCTCCCGCACCCCCGGAACATCGAAACGCGGTGGGCGGACCGGTGGGATCGCGTCACCCGCGATGGACGCGATCGTCTCCGGTGCCGGATTCGGCGCGACCTTGAGTCGATAGGTCGCGAAGCGATCCAACCCGCCACCGAGGTTGTCCTCGATCTCGAGGTTCGCGGGATCGAGCGTGAAGGTCCGGGCCTGGTCGCAGGAGATCGCGACCGGCGCCCAGCGGGCGAACACCCGGGAGGTCGCGAGGGATCGCATGGTGACGGTCTGGGTGTAAAGACTTCGATCGACCGGCTCGACGCCGAGCGGCATGAAGTCGTCCGGATCGCCGCTGGTGGTCACGGTTCGGCGGAAACGCCGGGTCTCCGACGCGATCCAGCGGCGATTGGACGCGTTCCAACGGTCGAGCACCGCCCCACGAAGCCGAAGCGGCTGCGGCCACTCAATCGGAACGCCCTGCGGGTCGGACCACTGGACGGTCAGCACCTCGCGGTTGCTCTGCTCGATCTGATCGCTCCGCGTCAGATCGACGGTGGGTGAGAATCCGGTCCGCGTCCCCAACGCCACCAGTCCGGCGTCGCTCGGCCGGGGGAAGATCAGGAACACGCCGGTGGCCAGGGCGGCCGCCACGATCACGCAGGCCCCGACGAGCAATCGGAACTGCGTCAACGGCGCCCGCCCGAACGCGGGCTCGACCGGCGGAACCGCGACGTCCGCCACGAGATCACGTCGTTCGTGACGAGCATGGTCGAGACCCGCGCGGAGCCGGTTCAACATCACCACGTGCACGGTCTCGATCGCGAAGATCACCACGATCGCGCCGAGCAGCAGCTGGAAGGAATAGAGGCAGGCGGCCACCACCGCGACCACCGACATCACCACCGCCTGCCGATCCTCCCGCGCTCCTCGACGGCCGAAGAGACGCAGCACGGCGAGACAGCAGGAAAGACGACCGACGATCGCCATCGTGGTGCTCGGATCGGGATTCTCGAAGAACGCAAGGACCGACCAACCGAACACCCCGATCGCCAGCACGTTGATCAACCAGGGCGGAAAGTGTCGGCCGCGCGGGCCGTCGCTGATGTAGCCGCTGGCGACCGCGGCCGCGCCGAGCACGAACAGGAGTTCGAACTGCTGCAACGCCACCGTGAACGCGGCGACGCCCAGCAGGACCTGGATGCGGAGATGACGGTGGTAGCGGGCGAGCGGCGTCATGCGGCGGCCTCCGATCCCGTCGATGGATCAACCTGATCCGGATCGGCGACCACCCCGGTCGCCCCGGGGCTTCGCTCCATCAGGTCCTCGAGATTCGAGGGAAGGAGATGCCAGCACCGTTCGTGGCCGATGGCCACGTCCACGCGGTCCACGTGGATCGCGACCATCGCCGCGACGTTCGAGGCGGGAACCGCGATCGACCGATCGCTCCGCGTCACGTCCAGATCGATCGACGCGAGATGGGCGAGCATCCGATCGAGGTGACGGCGTCCGCCGCGGATCGGAATCTCCGGGAGATCGATGCCGGCGATCCGCAGACCCACCTCCACGCCGTGTCGGATGGACGATTCCGCGAGCGACGCCGCGAAGGTGATCGCGGCCTCCTCCCGCTCCCTCGAATCGACCCCCGCCTCGAATCGGAGCCGGTCGGTCGGCCTGCGCAGATCGAGCAGGACGATGAGCCTCGGCGGCGCGGGAATCGCCCGCTGGATCACCACCGGGTTCTCGCCGGCACGGGATCGCTTCCAGGCCACGGAGCGGATGCTGTCCCCCGGGCGATACTCGCGGAGCCCCGCGTATTCGCCCGCGGAACCGAGCCCCGATCCGGCCCGACCACCACCGACACCACCACCGAGCAATCGATCGATCTCATTCTCGCGGATCGGGAACGTCCGGGGAAACACCAGGGTCTCCATCTCCTGCCGCACCGTGACCGACTTCCCGACCAGACCGAAGGGAAAGCTCGATCTCGCTTCGAACGCGTCGAAGCGCATGCGGCCGCGACGCCGGGGCACGAAGACGGCTTCGCCGTGGACGACCTCCCCGGGCCCGGCATGCATCACCCACGCCGACGCGGGGTCGGCGTGCGTCCACCAGCCGTCGGATCGATCCGCACCTCGCCGGGACTCCGTGATGCGCACGTCGAACAGGGGCAGGTACCGGCTTCCGCTCCGGACCGAATAGCGGACCACCAGTGGTCGATCGACCCGCCCGTTCAACGGATCCAGCCGGCGCATGGTGAGCCGGAACAACGCGCCCCCGCTGGTCAGACCGCTGATCACGACCAGCGACAGGAGGAAACCGAAGATCCAGACCAGCAGGTTGTTCGGACGCACCGTCGACGCGAATCCCACGAGCAGCGTGACGCCGAGATAGAGACCGCCCGCGAGGTTGAGGTGGTATCGATACCGCATGCGTGCAGGCCCTCCGATCGAATCACGACGCGACGGGTGCTCAGCGGTAGATCGCCGAATCCTTGGGAAGCCTGATGTCGAAGTTCCCGAGCTCGCGCTCCGCCTCCATCTGCAGCGACCCACCGGGCGTGCCGCTTCCCGGCTGCACCACGACGAGCAGCCGGACCGAGTCGGAATCGAATGGAAGGTCGAAGAGGTTCGCGGTGTAGTTCGCCCCGCCCATCGCCGCCTTCAATTCCCATTGCTCCTCGAGGAACCCGGCGCCGAAGTCGCTGATCGCGAGACGAATCGTTCCGTCGCCGCCGCTGCTCGCACTGGCGACGATCTTGCGACCGAGGGACTGCGGATCGCGAATCGCCTCGACCCGGACCCCCGGCGTGCCGCGGTCGGCGAGCCGGGGATCGTCCTTGTCGACGAGTTCGATGGTGTTGTACGCGCCGATCACCGCGCGGCCCTTGAGCACGTAGCTCCCGCAGCCGCCGAGCAGCATGACGCAGGCCGACAGGATGATCACGGGAAACGGTGAGATGACGCGGGTGGAGTCGGGGGTTCGCATGACAGGGTTCCTCTTCGCAGAACGCTCGGCGGCGGTTCACGATCTCGAAGACCGGGCACGCCTTTTCTCAGGTTATCACGGTCGCGATCACCGCCACGAGGGCGAGCGCCAGCATCAGCAGTCCGACCACGGTGCCCGCGACGCGGACCACGACGTTGAACCGCCGGATCCGATCCGCACCCGCAAGCACGTTTCGAACCTCTTCGGGCGGTGCCCCGACGTCCAGCTCGTCCCAGTCGATGTGGGAGGCGACGGCAGCCCGGTTCTCGAGCGTGCGTCGCGCGTCCTCTCCCGCGGCGTCGGCCACCAGCAGCACCCAGTCCGGCGGATCGACGTCGTGGCGTCGTTCGACGACGGCGGGAATCCCTTCTTCGTCGAGAATCAGACGCACCGCGTCGAGTTCGCTCCGCCCGAAGGCGGACGCGAGCACCGCCGGTGGATGCGCGAGCGGATCGTCCTCGAACGGCTCAAGCGGGCCGGAGGCGTCGCTCATGCTCCCCCCCCGGTCTCGCGACCGGCCGCGAAGTCCATGGGGTCGACCCGGTCTTCGGGTCCGATCGTGACGTCGCCCCGAACCAGTCGCCAACCATCGATGTCCGCGGCCTGGAAATCGACCGAAGTCCCCGCGGCGCGGCCGTCTCTCGTGTTCCGGAGGATCCGACCCGTCCCACCGTCGTCCCCGACCGAATCGACCTGGATCCACGCGTGCTCGATCCGACCCTCCACGTCGCGGTCGAGCGGAATCCCCGCGAGCAGGACGAGCCCCTCCGGCGTCGACGTGCGTGCCTCGACCGCACGGCTCCAGCTGCGCCGCGCGATCGCCGACGATCTGACGGTCGCCGCGTCGCTGCGATAGATGGAGGCATCCGCGCTCGAGAAGTGTGCGGCCGCCTGCACGGGCCACGTCCAGATCCTCTTGAAACTCCCCTTCGGTTCGATGTCGCACACCGCGGCTCGACGGGCGAGGAGCGGATTCGGTGTCTCCTGCGACAACGCGGCCCGGTCCGCCTCGTCACCGAGGCTCTCGGGATCGAGGGCCTCGATCGCCTCCCGCCAGGGAATCAACGCGACGTCGATTCCGGGGCCGATCGAATAAGGAACCTCCGGCGGCGGCGGACCGTCTTCGAGCAGGAGCCCCGCGACCGCGTCGAGCATGCGGGATGCCGCGGAAGCGCGGGCCCCCGGAACCTCGAGCAGTTCCAGTTCCGGCAGCCCGCAGCGGAGCAGGCCCCGGGTGAAGAGCCAGACCGTCCCCTGTTCGAGATCCTCGGACGTCGACACCGCCTGAACCCGCCAGAGCACGTCATCCGGCGGGCCGAGTTCGGCGTCGAGGAGCTCCCCGTCGATCTCCGCCCCGTCGAACCACTGTCCGGTCGAGGCATCGAGCGCCGCGATCGAACCTTCGTGTGCCGTCGCGATGCCGACCAGCTTCCCCCAGTCGACTCGCGGATCCTCGGCATCAAGCAGCGATTCGACGATCAGGGTGAATCGGGATGCGGCGACCCGGCCGGCGAGCGCGGACGGCACCTCGTCCATCCGCTTGGCCCGCTCGAGCGAGATCACCACGGGGGCCGCGCGGCCCGGCACCCGGACCACGACCGACCACGGGTTTCGTTCGTCCGCGGACGGCAGGAACTCCAGCACCTCGACCGACGCCTCGAGCACCCCGGCCAGCCCGGCCAGGAACGCGTCGGCCTCGAACGGCGCGTCGACCGAAAGCGGCACCGCGAAGGTCACCGGCCACGGCTCCTCCGGACGCCACGCGGGATGCGTTCCGCTTGAATCCATCAGTTCGCCACCACGTTCACGAGTTTTCCGGGCACGACCACGACCTTCCGGATCGTCTTGCCTTCGATGAGTCCGCGGATCCGCTCGTCCGCGAGCGCCGCGGCTTCGAGGGTGGCCGCGTCAGCGTCCGCCGGAACCGTGATCCGGCTCCGCACCTTCCCGAGCACCTGCACCGGCACCTCGATCGAATCGTCCTGGAGCATCGCCGGATCGAACGCCGGCCAGTCCGCCAGCACCACGCTTCGTCCCGGCCCGGCGTCGGGCCGGAGCTTCGCGTCGATCTCCTCCGCGAAGTGCGGCACGAACGGACCGAGGATGCGGTTGAACCGATCGAGCTGATCCGCGGTCACCCCCACGCCGGTCGCGGTGTTCACGAACTCGATCATCGCCGCGATCGCGGTGTTGAACGCGAGCCGTTCGATGTCGTCCCCCACCTTCGCGATGGTGCGGTGCAGGGCGCGTTCCACGTCCGCGTCGGCCTCGTCCCGCAATCGAAGCTCGCCGGTCGACTCGTCGACCGCGAGCCGCCACGCCCGCTGCAGGAATCGGTGGACGCCGACGATGTCCCGGGTGTTCCAGGGCTTCGAGGCGTCGAGGGGCCCCATCGCCATCTCGTAGAGCCGGAAGGTGTCCGCGCCGTAATCCGCGATCACGTCGTCGGGATTGATCACGTTTCGAAGCGACTTCGACATCTTGGCCACGATGCGTTCGACGGTCTCACCCGTCGCGATCTCGATCGCCGGTCCGACCTCCGACTCGCGAACTTCGTCGACCGGCACCAGTGATCCGTCCGACCGCTTGAACGCGAAGCTCGTGATCATGCCCTGATGGAAGAGCCGCCCCACGGGCTCGGGCGTCGAGACCTCGCCGAGATCGAAGAGGATCTTGTGCCAGAAGCGGGCGTAGAGAAGGTGCAGCACCGCATGCTCGGCACCCCCGACGTAGAGGTCCACGCCACCCACGTGATGCCTCGACGCATCGAAGTCGACCTCGCCGGCGACCGTCGGCCCCGCGTCGTCGCCGCGTTCCGAGAGCATCCAGTATCGCTCCGCATCGCGGGAGGCGAATCGCTCCCCGTTGCCCGGATCGCAGTACCGCAGGTAGTACCAGCAGGAACCCGCCCAGCCGGGCATCGTGTTGATCTCACGACGGACCGGCGTGTCCGGCGGAAGCACCGCGGGATCCACGCCCGCCTCGCCGGCGGTCGTCCGCACCCAGTCCACGGCCTTGCCGAGCGGCGGCGTCGGCTCGTCCGACTCGATCGGTTCGTAGTCCTCGAGATCGGGAAGGCGGACCGGCAGCGCGGCATCGGACACGGGGTGGTGGTTGCCGTCGTCGTCGAAGACCACCGGGAACGGCTCGCCCCAGTACCGCTGACGGCTGAAGAGCCAGTCCCGCAGCTTGAAGTTGATCCGACGACGTCCACAGCCCTCGGACGCGAGCCACTCGATCATCGCCGCCTTCGCGGCCTCGGTGGCGAGTCCGTCGAGGGACACCGAGTCGTTCACGCTCGCGACGGCGACACCGCCGTCCGTCATCGCTTCCTCCCAGTCGTCGCAGGAGCCGACCGCATCGACGGAGGCGGCGACCACCTGCCGGATCGGGAGATCGAAGGCGCGGGCGAATTCGAAGTCCCGCTGGTCGTGGGCCGGCACCGCCATGATCGCACCGGTCCCGTAGCCCATCAGGACGTAGTCCGCGGTCCAGATCGGAACACGTTCGCCGGTCGCGGGATTGATCGCGTGCCGACCGGTGAAGACGCCCGTCTTCTCCTTCGAGTCGGCCATTCGATCCACGTCGGCGCGATTGCGGGCCGACGTGACGTAGGCCTCGATCGCCGGATCCGCATTCGCCGCCGCGACGATCTCGTCGACCAGCGGATGCTCGGGGGCGACGACCATGTAGGTCGCGCCGAAGAGCGTGTCGGGACGAGTGGTGAAGACGTCGAGCGTCTCCGCGCCGCCCTCCACCTCGAAGCGGACCAGCGCCCCGTCGCTCCGCCCGATCCACTCGCGCTGCATGATCCGGGTGGAATCGGGCCAGCGAATCAGATCGAGATCGTCGAGCAGACGCTGCGCGTAGGCGGTGATCCGGAACATCCACTGCCGGAGCGGCTTCCGGACCACGGGATGCCCGCCGCGTTCACTGCGGCCGTCGATGACCTCCTCGTTCGCGAGCACCGTGCCGAGCTTCGGACACCAGTTGACGGTCTGCTCGCCGAGGTAGGCGAGCCGACGACCGTCGACGTACCGCCGGCGAACCTCGGTATCCATCGTCGACCAGTCGAGCGGCCGATCATCGTCGTCGGTGGGAATCACCTCGCCCGAGTCGAGTCCCGCCTCCAGTTCCGCGATCGACCGGGCGGCGTTCACCCGCGGATCGAACCAGGATCCGTACGCACGCAGCCAGATCCACTGGGTCCACCGGTAGTAGTCGGGATCGATGGTCGCGAATTCGCGGGACCAGTCGTAGCTGAACCCGAACCGCTTGAGCTGCCGACGGAAGTTGTCCATGGCGGCCTGCGTGGTCTCCCGGGGGTGCACCCCGGTCTGTACCGCGTACTGCTCCGCGGGAAGCCCGAATGCGTCGAAGCCCATCGGATGCAGGACGTTGAATCCCCGCATGCGCTTGTAGCGGCAGAGGATGTCCGTGGCCGTGTAACCCTCGGGATGCCCGACATGGAGCCCCGCCCCCGAGGGGTACGGAAACATGTCCAGGCAGTAGAACTTGGGGCGGTCCGGATCGAAATCCACGTCCCCGGGATTCGGCGTGCGGTAGACGTCGGCCTCGTCCCAGGCCGCCTGCCATCGCTCCTCGATCGAGATCGCCATCCCGACGTCGTACCGGCTTCGCACCGACGCGTTCTCTTCCGTGGCGTTGCCGTCGAGTTCGGGGGGCGTGGTCATCGATGCTTCTCCGGTCGTCGTGGGCCACGGGACGTCCCCGCCGCGCCGACACCTCCATGATACGGACGCCCGCCTCGAAGCATCGGGGCGGGCGCCGGGGACTTCGTTCGAATTCGTGGCGGCGTCACCCCACCGCGGAAGTCGCGTCCTCCCGGGACTTTCGCAGCGCTTCGAGGTGCTTGATCGTCTCACCGACCAGATAGAAGCTGCCGGTGACGCAGATCAGGTCTTCGCGGCTGACGGCACGAGCCGCCAGCTCCAGGGCCTCCTTCACGGAGCCCGCGGTCTGGCACATCTTCCCGCTTCGTTCCATGAACCGTCGACGCAGTTCCTCGGGCTCGACCGCCCTCGTGTTTCGGACGGCCTTGGTGAAGATCACCTTGTCCGCCCCGAGGCTGACCCGGTCGAGAAGCGAATCGACGTCCTTGTCCTGGCCGCAGCCGAAGATGCAGACCATCGAGTCGTAGGGCACGTGGGCACCGACGCATCGCATCAACGCGGTCAGGGCGTCGGGGTTGTGGGCGCCATCGACGAGAATCCGCGGTCGCTCCCAGACCAGCTGCATGCGACCGGAGATCTTGGTCTCCTCGAGGCCTTCGGTGACCACCGATTCGGGGCACTCGAAGCCGATCGACTTCAAGTGATCCACGGTCGCGAGCGCCAGCCCGCAGTTGAACGCCTGGTGTTCGCCCGGCAGGGGCACCGGGAGATGCTCCAGTCGACTGGTCTCGGTGTAGAGGCAGACCCGGTTGTGGGGACCGAGCTCCACGGTCGAACAGAACCGGTTGCTGAACTCGATTTCCTTGTTGACGACCCGGATCGTCGTTCCGACGGACTCCGCCTTCTCGCGAAGCACGCGATCGACGTCCTCCTGCTGCTCCCGCGTGATCACCGGAACACCGGGCTTGATGATCCCCGCCTTCTCGATCGCGATCTTTTCGAGGGTGTCCCCGAGGATCTTGGTGTGATCCAGTTGGATCTCCGTGATGATCGAAAGTACCGGCATGATCACGTTCGTGGAATCGAGCCGGCCTCCGAGCCCCACTTCGACGATCGCCACATCGACGGCCTGCGCCGCGAAGTGCATGAAGGAGATCGCGGTGATGGCCTCGAAGAACGTCGGCCGTTCCCCGATCTCCGTCGCCGCCTTCGCGAGCGCCTTCATCGACTCCGTGAAGTCGTTCTTGGTGATTCGCTGGCCGTTGATGCAGATCCGTTCACGGATGTCCACCAGATGCGGACTCGTGAATTCGCCGACGCCGTACCCGCACTTGCGGAGCATCGCGCTGATCATCGCGATCGTCGAGCCCTTGCCGTTGCTCCCCGCCACGTGGATCGCCCGGAACTGATCTTGTGGATCACCGAGGGCGGCGAGCAGGGCCCGCATCCGGTCGAGTTTGAAATCGCCGTTCTCGTCGTACTTGACGACCCGCTGTCGCTCCACGTCGGTGAGTTCGAGGATCCACCGGACCGCCGAGTTGTAGGTGCCGATCTTGTCGACGCCACCGGCCTTGGCCCCTGAGACCGTCTTGGCTTCGGTGGCGGACCCGACCGGCTTCGCCGTCGCGGAGTTCTTGGTCACGGACTTCTTGGACGCGGACTTCTTGTTGGACGCGGACTTCTTGCCGGGCGACTTCTTGCCCGATGCCTTCGCCGAGGCCGCGCTCACGGCGACGACCTCCTTCAGCGTGGTCTTCCGGGCGGCGGTCTTCTTCGGGGTCGAGGCCTTGGTTTTCGGAGTTCCTGAAGCGGTATCGGCCATCTTGGCCCCGTCATCCCCTGACTTCCGGTCAGAGGGGGTGGTGCGGCCCGAAGGCTGCTTCCCGGAGGGTTCGCCGCCACCGCGACGAGTCTTTTTCGTTGCCATCTCCAAAGTGTAGCGATACCGCCGTTCAGGATCAAATCGATGCTTGTAAACAACTGCGAAGAAACGACTTGCGCGGCTTCAGCTGCGACGATCGGGACGGTGCCGGTAGAGATGCATCGCATTCCCCGATCCCAGATCGATCTCGCCCCCCGGCGCGTTGAGCAGCAGCCGCCCTGCGGCACCCAGGACGGCCATCCGTTCCATCCGCAGTTCGGGCAGGATGAGCAGCAGGGTCCCGGCCGCGATCCCCTGCCGCAGTCGATCGAAATACTCGACGTCCATCCCCCGGATCGACTGTTCCGCGAGGGTGGCGTACCGCTGTTCGTCGGACTCCGACGCGATCGGCCATTGCGGATCGAGCGCATCGACCGTGACGTCCTTGTCCACCTTGTAGAGGTGGAGGTACTTGAACGCTTCACCGCTCAGATTGCAGACCACCTGTTCCGCGCCGAGTCCGCGAAACTTCCGTACGAAGCGGCGGGCCGTCGCGCGGACCGGCGCCGCGTAGATCTTGATCGCGTCGAGATCCCGGCTTTCCGCCTTCAGACGTCGCTTGAGGAACTCCTCGAACAGCTCGCTCGCGATCCCCCGCATCCGGGACACGCCGGGATAGACCATGATCACCGGGGTCTTTCGATCGATCGCGGAACGGAGCAGTCGACACTCGGTGCTCTCCTTGCCGAGCCGGAGAAAGCCGCCGCGAAGCGCTTCCTCGTGATCCTTCTCGTCGAAGACCTCGCCGCCGGATGCCGGGCGGATCTCGAGCGGCCCGCGGCCCGAACCGTCGGGATCGATCGCCCAGCCCGTCCGTTCGAGATTCACCACCGTGACGTTGCCGTCCGGCGTGCCCCGGATGAAGCTCCTGGACCTCGAGGGTCCGCGCTCACTCGGGTTTTTTCGTCCGAACTTGAGGAAGTCGAGCATCGATTCGCTTCTCGCACAGGACCGGAAATCGGGTGTCGAATTGTAACGGATGCGGTCCCCGGATCGTGCCTCCTGAATCGAGTCGAGGGCTCAAGGCCACGGATGACGCGGATATCGGCGGCGAAGCTCCTTCCGGATTTCCGGATACGTGTTTGTCCAGAATCCTTCGAGATCATCGGTCACCTGAACCGGCCGTGAATTCGGTGCGAGAATCTCGAGCACGATCGGAACCCGACCTCCGGCGACCGTCGGCGTCCGCTCGAGATCGACCAGATCACCGATCCGCGCCGACCCTCGCGGAGGTTCACCTCGCCGCCAGTCGATTCGCATCGTTCGCCCGCGTGGCAGCTGGAGCCGGGTCGGCGCCATTCGATCGACGAACTGCAGATCCGACCAGTCCAGGGCCGATCGGACGATCTCGAGAATCCGCGCCGGCCCCGGAAGATCCGCGATCCGATGTCGCCGACCCACGATCTCCGCGCGAAGAACCTGCAGGTCCTCCACCCCGAAGGCGACGATGCCACGGTCGGGAAACCAGTCCGCGACGCGACCCACTCGATCGATGAAGCCGTCAACGTCCTCGGACCAGCCCGGAATGGAGGTCTGCCCCTCCTCGATCGCCTCGAGAAGGCAGGCTGCCGCCGCCGCCCGCCCGGTGTCGCCGATGCCGAATCGTCGCTCGTCGATCCGCAGACCGTCGAAGGTCCGCGCCTCGATGCGTTCGACTCTTCCGTGCTCGACGTCGAATGCGAATCGATCCTCGACCCCGAACCGCGCCCCCATCACCGACTCGACGAGCGACTCGTCGATCGCGGTCGCGAGTTCGAGGATGGTCGTCTCCCGACCTCGGTTCCGGGCGCCGCGGATGGACGATGCGATCAGGAATCCTTCGCCACGAACGATGCTCCCCCGTCCGAGCACCACGTTCCGGCGGCCGGGGAGCACGCACTCGTCCCGGGTTCGGTCACGCCGATACGCGACCCGGTCGGGAAACGCGGCGATCAGGGCTTCCACGATCGCCACGACCTCGTCGGTCGCGTTGCCGGCGCCCCCGTGGTCGCGTCCCACCAACCGCTCCAACTGCCGGGCGGCGCTGATCGCATCCGACATCGCGCCGGGGTCGATCCCCGGCCCGCGACGCTCGCCCGCGAGGATCAAGCGGGCCCGCGCCACCAGATCGCTTCGAGGATCGCCGCCGGCAAGCACACCGGCGAGCGACGCGGCGGAAGCGCGCGGCGCGACGTCCCGTTCTCCCAGAATCGCGGCGCAGGCGGCGGCGAGCCGCCCGCCGCCTCGACGCCCCGCATCGAGCAGGAAGCGCCCCACCCGCGGTGGGACCGGCAGCGAGGCGATGCGACGCCCGTCCTCGGTCGTCACGCCGTCGCGCACCGCCTCGATGGAGTCGAGCACCGCGTCCGCGTGCGTCGCCGCGAGCGGTTCGGGTGGATCCAGCCACGGGAACGCATCGGGCTGGAAACCCGCGACGCGAAGACGGAGGAAGGGGCCCGCGAGATCCTCCCGCCGGATCGCCGGTGCTTCGTGCGGATCCCGCCGGAGAAACTCGGATTCGGTGTAGAGCCGGCGGCATCGCCCGGGCCGCACCCGGCCCGCCCGACCCGCCCGCTGGACCGCCGACGCCCGCGACACCGGCTCGGTGACGAGTCGATCGAGGTCTCGTTCCCGATCGAACCGCGCGATCCGCGCGATTCCCGAGTCGATCACCGTGGTCACCCGGGGAATCGTGATCGAAGTCTCCGCGATGTTGGTCGCGACCACGATCTTCCGCCGGCCGCGGCCGGAGACCGCCGCATCCTGCGCCGCCGCCGGAAGTCCGCCGTGAAGCGGCAGCACCTCGCACCCCTCGGCGATCCGACGACAGGCGGCGATGGTGCGGTCGATCTCGAAGCGGCCGGGCATGAACACCAGCAGATCGCCATCGTCGGAGGTGTCGCGCAGCGTCTCCCGCACCGCCTCGGCCGCGAGATCCCAGACCGGTTCCGCGGACGGGGCCCGCCGATGGTGGACCTCGACGGGGTGGATCCGACTTTCGATCGAGAAGATCTCGGCATCGAGCGCCTCACCGATGCTCGCCGCATCGAGCGTTGCGCTCGAGACGAGCACGCGAGACCGCCGTTCACGCAGGATTCCGAAGAGCAGGTCGGCGTCGATCGATCGCTCGTGAAACTCATCGAGCACCACGAGATCGTCCGGCCCGGGCCCGTGGGCCCCGAGCATCCGACGAAGCAGCAGACCTTCGGTGAGATAGCAGAGCCGGGTCCGCCCCCCTTCACGCCGCTCGGTTCGCGTCGCGAACCCGACCTCCCCGCCCAGCTCCACGTTCCGGATCGAGGCGACCCGACGGGCGAGCATCCGCGCGGCGAGCCGGCGAGGCTGGGTGACGAAGATTCTTCCCGGAAGCCGGTCGAGCAGGGCGGAGGGAAGTGCCGTGCTCTTCCCAGTGCCAGGCGGCGCCACGACCACCGCACGGCCACCCGTGTCGACCACCGAGGCGATGCCCGGTGCGGCATCGACCGCGGGCAGCGGCTCGACTGGATTCGTCATGCCCCGGGCGGCTTCGCGAGGTGGACCCGGAGATCGTCGAGGAAGCGGATGATCTGCCCCTGTTCCCTCGGCGTGCTCGCGACTTCGATGTCGCTCTGCCAGAAGCCCATGAACCGTTCCGCGTCGCGGCCGTCGAAGCCGGGTATCCGGGAGGGATCCCGCGCTCGAGTCATGTCGCGGCGGGCATCCTCGCGGATGTCCTCGGCGCGTTCGGCGTCGTCCTTGCCGGAGTCCCGGCCCATCATCTCCTCCGCGGACCGCTGCCATCCCGCCATCCAGTCGTCGAGGTACGCGGTCCGATCCTCCGCGGCGACCGCGAAGTAGCCTTCGGCTCCGTCGAGCAGCACGTCCTTCGCGAGGGTGCGTGCGTTCTGACGCATCTGTTCGCGGGTCGGGCCGGTCAGGCCTGCGAGGAACGCCGCCATGGATGCCGACTCCTCCTGAGCCATGCCCTGGAAACGGGCGGCGAACTGACCGAGGTAACGCATTCGCTCCTCGACGCTCATGGCGTTGAAATCGTCCAGCGCGAGGTACCCGAGGACGTCGTCCACCGGGGAGTCGAAGATGCTCGGGGGCGGCCGCCACTGCGCGCTCCACCACATGCTGCCGGCGATCAGAAGGATGATCGCAAGCAGGCCGCCGCCGGCGGTGATCGCGAGGGAACGTTCTCGGCCGTCGATGAATTCGAGAAACCGGTCGTGGAGGTCGTCGACGGTGCTGGTGATCACGTTCATCCGTCGTCCTCCATCTCGGCGAAGGTCTCACGCATCTGGGCGACGCTGCCGTCGTTGAAGAGCGCGTTTCGGGGTACCAGGTCGCCGATGGGGTGTCGGTCCTGACTGTCCATCAACATCGGCAGACGACGGCCGACTTCGTGATCGAAGATCCCCATCAGCTCCCTCGACTCGAGATCGCGACGGATCCGTTCCAGCTGGGCCGGATCCCACTCACCGCTCTCGAGGTAGGGAATCAGGGCCTGTCCGACCGCGATCTGCACCTGCGGTGCGTATCGCAGCAGGCCGGGGACGTAGAGGTAGCTCGTCCCCGTCGAGGTGCTCTCCGGATCCGTGTCCGCGCCACAGACCCAGCAGGTGCAGTTTCGATCGATGTATCCGTCGAGGACTTCGGGAAGTCCACCTTCGGTCTCGCCCGCGCCGACCACGGCGGGGAGCGGTTCGCACGATGGGATGCGATCGCCCATGTTCGCGCGGTAGGCGCTGAGCGCCAGTCCGAGTTCCCGAAGGGTGGTTCGGCACTCCGTGGACCTGGCTTCCTCCCGCATCACGCGAAGGGTCGGGACGGTGATTCCGACCAGCAGCGTGATGATTCCAAGTACCACGAGGGTCTCCACGAGCGTGAAGCCCGGCCGAAGGCCGCGAAGCCCGGTTTCGGCGAGTCGGATTCGATCAGCGGAGATCGGAAGCATCGGCCACCTTTCAGATGCAGACGACGTCGAGGATACCGGCCCTCGACCCGTGGGTTCCAGAAGGAAGTCCCGAGTCGCTTCGCCACGCCCCGATCCTCGGATTCGAGCGCTCACCTCGCGGGGGGCCCCCAAGGCGGGCCCCGGCCTCGAAATCAGGGTTTTGCGGCGGATTCGGCCGTGGACTCGAACATCGCGTCGACGAAGCCGTTCGCGTCGAAGGGCTGCACGTCCTCGACCCGCTCCCCCACCCCCACGAGCTTGACCGGCACCTCGAGGGCGTCGCGAATGGCGACCACGATGCCGCCCCGAGCCGTCCCGTCCAGTTTCGCGAGGAAGATGCCCGTCACCCCGACCGCTTCGCCGAAGACCGCGGCCTGCTGAAGTCCGTTCTGTCCGCTGGTCGCGTCGAGCACGAGCATGACCTCGTGGGGCGCTCCGGGGATCTTGCGTTCGATGACCTCGCGGATCTTCACGAGTTGTCGCATCAGATTCGCCTCGACGTGGAGACGCCCCGCGGTGTCGACGAGCAGGACGTCGGCCTTCCGAGCGATCGCGGCATCCACGGCGTCGAAGACCACCGCTGCCGGGTCCGCGCCCGCGGCCCCGCGAACGAGGTCGACACCGAGTCGATCGGCCCAGGTCGCCAGCTGCTCCACCGCACCGGCACGGAACGTGTCCGCGGCTGCGAGCACCACGCTTCGCCCCTCCTGCCGGAGGGTGTGCGCGATCTTCGCCACGCTGGTGGTCTTCCCGACGCCGTTCACACCCACGACCAGGACCACGGTCGGCCCGGGTTCGGCGACCGCGATGTCGATCGGCGTGTCGTCCCACCGTCGCTTGAGGCGGTCTTTCAGGAATTCGATCGCGTCCTCGCCGCGTTCCAGTTCACCGGCTCGGACGGCGGTTCGAAGC
The DNA here is from genome assembly GCA_002683215.1 of Planctomycetaceae bacterium. Taxonomy (GTDB): domain Bacteria; phylum Planctomycetota; class Phycisphaerae; order Phycisphaerales; family SM1A02; genus UBA12014. Next base: position 42,635 of record NYSY01000137.1, on the reverse strand, counting down.
TCCCCGACGATTTCCGTGGCCGCGCCGACGCCCACGTCGGCACCGATGAGCGACGCCTCGATCTCGTCGATGACGTCGTCGTCGAGCCGTCGCCCCGCAAGCAACGAGCGAAGCCCGCCGCCGAGGACCGTGGCGGTCCGTGCGAAACCCTGCCGGACCGCGTCGACCGCCTTCCGGAAGAACTTCACGGCGTCTCCTCCCGCATCACCTTGTCGAGCAGGGCGTTCACGAAGCCGGGCGACTTCTCCCCGCCGAACTCCTTCGCGAGCTCCACGGCCTCGTTGATCGCGGCCCGGGGCGGCGTGCCGCCCCGACGGATCTCGTAGAAGGCGAGCCGGAGCAGATTGCGATCGACCATCGGCTGGCGGTTGATCGGCCAGTCGGGTGAGAACCCCAGGATGATCTGGTCACTCTCATCCCGAAACTCCCACGCCAGCGTCGCCAGTGCGAAGCCCTTCTCCCGCGCCGATTCCGAGGCGCCCGAACCCTCGAGCGTCTCACGAACCGTGTCGAGATCGTCGAGGCCGCCCGCATCGAACTGGTACATCGCCTGAAGGGCGCATCGACGGGCTTCACGGTCGTACTTCATGCGTCTGCTCCCGCTCGAATCCTGGCTGCGGTTCGAACCGCGGCGATCGCGGCATCCATCGACTCGACTCCCTTGTCGCCCCGATCACCACCCGCGCGGGCCCGCGCCTGATCGATGTCGTTGCAGGTGATCACGCCGAAGGCCGCGGGACGTCCGTGACGGGAGGAAGACGCGGCGAGTTCGTGCGCGACCGCACCGTTGATCCACGCGTCGTGACTCGTCTCCCCGCGAATCACGCAGCCGAGGCAGACCACCGCGTCGAATCGGCCGGTCTCGAGGGCGACCGAGGCGAGCCCCGCGAGTTCGAAGGCGCCCGGGCTGTCGAAGACCTCGAGCATTCCCGGATCACCGCCGGCGGCCTCGAAGGCCGAACGGGCCCCCTTCTCCAGGGCATCGGTGATCTCGGTGTGATAGCGACTCACGAGTACCGCGATCCGGAGACCGGCGGCGTCGGCGCTGATGGTGGCGGAACGGGTCATCGGGACGATTCCTGGGATCACGGTGCGAGAGCGTCCGGAAGTCGGATCCGGACCGGCCATCGTACGTGAACCCGCCCCGATCGGTAGCATCGACCGCGATGCCGAGGCTTGCCGCGAAGCTCCTGACCGCCTTCCAGCTCACGAGGCTCTCATTGGTCTTCGGCGCGATCGCCGACGTCTGGTTCGTGGTGCTCTTCACGCGATCCGACCCGCGATACGCCTCGCTTCCGGTCAACGACATCCCCCTCGTCGTCGATCTGGTGGTGGCCGCGGTCCTCTCGATCGGGCTGTTCGCGTTCGCCACCACGCTGAACGCCCTCCTCGACGTCCGCCATGACGCCACCTTCAGCCCCGATCGCCCGCTCCCCGCCGGACGGATCAGGGCGGGGCAGGCCGTCGTGATCGCCATCGGCGCGCTGCTCGCCGCCATCGCGGCGGCCATCCCGTTCGGCACGGGTGGCCTGATCCTCGCGGTGATCGCCGCCACCGCGGCCCTCTTCTACAACGCCGCAGGCAAGCACCTGCCGGCGGTCGGGGTGATCGTCGCGGGCCTCGTCCACGTCGCCCACATGCTCGTGCCGAACCACCAGCTCGCCTTTCTTCTACCGGTCTGGCTGGTGTTCTCCCACGTGCTCGCCATCTCGATCCTCGGGCACATCCTCGAAGGCAAGCGGCCGCGTCTGACCCCGCTGGGAGGGATCGGGATCGCCCTTGGATGGCTCTTCTGGTCCGCCGTCCTCCTTGGCATCGCCGTCAATCGCGATCCCGACGGAGGCGTCCTTCCCGACGGCCGAACCGCCACCGTGGTGATCTGGCCGATTCTCGCGCTGGTGGGATTCGTCGCCGTCGCCTGGCGGAAGGCCGGCCCGATCCACGGCACGCTCGCCGCGGAAAAGCTCCGCCGGTACGGCGCGATGTGGCATGGCGTCTACGGAACCGCGTGGTTCGTCGGACTCGGCATGTGGCAGGCCGCGGTGCTCATGGCGGTGTTCACGTTCGTGGGGATCTCGATCATGACGCTCCTCAAGGAGTTCACGGCCACGGAACCCGGCATGATCGGCTATCGCATCTGATCCGAATCGAGCCGGATGCCGCCGTGATCGGTAGCATCTCCGGCAGATGAACTTCCTGTTTTCCATCGCGGCGCTCGCCTTCACGAGCCTGTTCGCCGGATCCGCCTCCGCAGCCGCCGCGCTGGAGATCGCCCGAGACGACGCCCCCGGCCCCGACACTCGCCGGGTCGCGATCGACGGCTCGAGCCTCGGGGGATTCGTCCTCCCGATCCTGCCGGTCCAGCACGACCTCGAGATCGATGCGAAAAAGGCCACCAACTGGACCGCCGACGACACCCAGCGGCTCGTCCTCGAAGGCGATGTCGAGATCGTGCTCGGGACCTATGCGTTCCGCGCCGACCTCGCCCTGGTGTGGATCAACCGGCTCCCCACGAAGGACGGCCTGGTGACTCAGGCCGCATTCTGGTTCCCCGAAGTCTCCGAACCGACGCGACGAGCCGGGCTCGGTGCCAGCGGCCGCGACGTGCTGGTGACCGCGACGATCGACGGCAAGGTCGCGTTGCGGACGATCCTGCTCGAGGACGGCCCCATTCGAAACACGTCCGTGGTCCGCGGCGAACAGCGACTCGCCCGATACCTGCGAACGCTCGCCGCGCCGCCACTGCCGAAGCTCGGTACCCGACTGGACGTGCAGATCCCGCCGGGGCCCCCGAAACCGATCCTGAAACCCGGAGGCCGGATCGTCCGCGAGACGCCCACCTCCAACCGACCCGGTCCCACCGAGATCGAACTACCCGTCCGGGGTGGTGGTGATCTGCCGATCTTCGATCCGCGCGGCCTCGTCTCCTTCAACGCCGACGAGGTGGTGGTGGATGAGAATCGCGACGCGATCATCGTGCTGGGCTCGGTGGTCATCGACTACGACGGGACCAACACCGGCGAAGATCTCCGCAGACTCTCCCTCGTCTCGGACCGAGGCGTGGTGTTCCTCGTGCCCGGCACCATCAAGGGCCTTCGAGAGGGAACCGCGACCGTCGAGGCGGAGTCGATCACGGGGATCTTCCTCGAAGGCGCGGTCCGCGCCAGCGACGGCGACTACACGATGCGCGGTTCCAGCATCTACTACGACCTTCCGGGGAACCGCGCGACGATCATGGACGCCGTCCTCCGGACCTACTCCCGCCGCGGACGCAACCTCCCGGTGTACGCAAGGGCCGAGGAGATGCGGCAGCTGTCGACCGATCAATGGACCGCGAACCGGGCGACGATCTCCACCAGCGAATTCTTCACCCCCCACCTCTCGATCGGCCTCGAGCGCGTCACGGTCACCGAACGCCCGGACGCCGAAGGCCGCACCACGACCTGGGTCAAGGGTGACGGGCTCACCATGAACGCCGGCGGCATTCCGTTCTTCTACTGGCCCGGCTTCGAAGGCACCGCGGACGAGCCGCCGTTGAAAGGCGTGCGAGGAGGCTACGAGAAGGACAAGGGATTCGAAGTGGGTACGACCTGGGACCTCTTCCGCATGCTGGGAATCCCCGAGCCGGACTGGGTCGCCGCGGATCTCCTGATCGACGGCTTCCTCGAACGCGGCCCCGCGGTGGGGCTCGACCTCGACCTCGCCGGCATCGGCGGCGTGAGCGGAAACGGCGAAATCGACCTCTACGGACTCTACGACTTCGGCGGAACGGACCGGACCGCCGCCGGCGAAGACGTCGAGATCTCCCGGGGTCTGCGTGGCCAGGCGGTCGGCGAGTATCGAGCGGTGCTCTCCGCCGATCTCTTCCTCGAGGCCCAGCTCTCCTATCTCTCGGACGAAACCTGGGCGACCTCCTGGCGAGAACGCGACTACGACAGCCGTCGGGAGTACGAGACCAGTCTCTACCTCGACTACAGCCCGGACAACACGTCGCTTTCGGTGCTCGCCAAGAAGAACATCAACGACTTCCTTTCGAACGGCTGGCTGATCGCCAGCCAGCCCTATCAGGTCGACAAGCTCCCCGAGATCCTCTACGACCGGGAGGGTGACGACATCCTCGAGACCGTCACGTGGTCGAGCACCTACGGCTTCTCGAGCATGCGACTCACCCCGACCGCGGGCTCCGCGGCGACGCTCGGCGTCGATCCGGAGAACTTCGCCACGACCGATTCCACCGCTTCGGTCGCCTCGCTCTACGCGGGGGCCGGATACAACGACGACGTCGTGCAGCGATTCCACACCCGTCAGGAATTCGCGCTCCCGATCTCCGGCGAAGGATGGAACGTCTCGCCATTCGTCTTCGGGCGGTTCACCGGGTACCTCGATGGCAACTGGCAGGACTACCGAACGGAATCCGGGATCGATTCGGATCTCGATGACTATCGGGTGATGCTGGGCGGCGGCGCCCGGGCGAGCACCAAGTTCGTCGAGGTCGACAACACCGCCCGCAGTGATTTCTTCGACGTCCACCGGCTCCGACACATCATCGAGCCGAACACCACGCTCTGGTGGGGCTGGGACTCCCTGCCCGATGGCGCATTCCCGCTCTACGATCAGCGGATCGAAGGCGCGACCGGGGGCACGGTCGCCCAGATCGGCGCGAGGCACACCCTCCAGACGCAACGCGGCGGCCCCGGCAACCGCGAATCGGTCGACCTGCTGGCGATGAACTACGGCGCCGTCTTCAACGATGCCACCGATGACTTCCAGCGGAAGGACCTCATCCGACCGGGCGGCGGCTACAACGCCTACGCCTGGGCGCAGTCGCCCTACCCGCAGTTCTTCTCGTGGGAACCGGAACTCAGCCAGTGGGGAACCCACGGCTACGCGAGCGGGGTGTGGCAGATCAGCAGTTCGCTGGCCCTCGCCGGCTCGGGACTCTTCGCGTGGGATCCACGCGAGGTCGTCGACCTCACGAACGGCGAATCGTCACCCGAGTTCCGCACCATCAACGGGATCCTCCGGGGATCGGTGGGCCTCGAGATGACTCACGCACCGGACACCAGCTCGTACATCGAGTACCGCTATCTCGCCGCGACGCTCGACGAGATCCTGCAGGTCGGCCTCCAATACCGGATCGGCCGGCTCTACCAGTTCGCGGTGTCCCCGCAGTACGACCTCCGTCGCGATGAATTCCGAGCCGCGACCGCGTCGATCGTCCGCAAGACGCCGGACTTCAACTTCACCTTCACCATCGGCTACGACCTCATTCGCGACGAGACGACCTTCGGCGTCGGACTCGCGGTGCCTCAGACGCCGGGCGTCGGCTTCCCCGCGTATTGATCCGACGAGCAGGGACGAGGGTGCCCGCGGCGATCCCGAGGAATCGCCGCGGTCGTCAACGCCCGAGGTGTGCCATTCCGGCCCCGGTGAGTTTGCGCCCGCGCGGCGTCCGCGACAGGAATCCGATCTGCAGGAGATACGGCTCCACCACGTCCTCGAGCGTGCCGGCGTCGCCGCCCATGGTCGCGGCGATCGCCTCGAGCCCGGCGGGTCCACCCTCGTAGACGTCCGCGAGGACCGTCAGGTACTTGCGATCGATCTCGTCGAGCCCGAGTGCGTCGACTCCTTCGAGTTCGAGCGCCGCGGTGACCGCCGCGGCATCGATCCGACCGGTGCCGCGGACCTGCGCGAAGTCCCGCACCCGTCGGAGCAGGCGGAGGGCCACTCGGGGCGTACCACGACTGCGGGTCGCGATCGCGTCGAAGCCGCTGGTTTCCACCGACTCGATCCCCATTCGCCCCACCGCCCGATGAAGGATCTCGACCAGATCGGCGACCGGGTAGTACTCGAGGTGATGGGTGATGCCGAACCGGGCCCGCAGCGGCTGGGTCAGCATGCCCGCCCGCGTGGTCGCACCGATCAGCGTGAAGGGCTTCAAGGTGAGGGTGATCACCTTCGCATGCATCCCGCTGTCGACGGTGAAGTCGACCTTGAAATCCTCCATCGCGGGATAGATGTACTCCTCGACCGCGGGGGGAAGTCGGTGGATCTCGTCGATGAAGAGGACGTCCCCCTCACCGAGCTTGGTGAGGGTGCCGACCAGATCCGCCGCCTTGTTGAGGGCGGGCCCGCTGGTCACCCAGGCCGTCGTCCCCATTTCGTTGGCGATCACATGTGCGAGGGTCGTCTTCCCGAGTCCCGGCGGGCCGTGCAGCAGCACGTGCTCCATCGCCTCGTTCCGCGCCTTCACCGCCTGGATCGCGATCGTGAGCCGCTCGATCAGCGCCGCCTGACCGACGTACTCCGAGATCGACCTGGGCCGGACCACGGGCGTCGGCACGGCGGCATCGGTGGTGGTCACCGGCTCCTCGGCCTGTGAATCTCCGGAAACGATGCGCTCTCGTGCCATGTCCTCATCATCGACGTTCGGCCGCTCCAACGCCAGTCGGAGCCCGCCCCCGATCGACTCGGAGCCCGGGCGTCAATCACCGAAGTCGGTGCTCACCGGGGACCGCTCCGCCGGATCGGTCTCGAAGAAACCCTGGGTCTCGAATCCGAAGGTCCCGGCCACGAGGTTCGAGGGAATCGTCGTGCAGAGCTGGTTCATCTCGCGGACGTTGGCGTTGTAGAACCGCCGGCCGGCGGCGATCCGATCCTCGGTGTTGGCCAGCTCGGACTGGAGTTCGCGGAATCCCGTGTCGGCCTTCAGGTCCGGATAGGCCTCGGCGACCGCGAGCAGTCGATCCACGCCCGCGACCATCGCCTGTTCGTCACCACTCTGACGATCCGGCCGGCCGACGTTCTCACGAGCCCGGTTCCGAAGCTCGACCACCCGCTCCAGGGTCTCCCGTTCGTGGGCCGCATATCCCTTCACGGTCGCCACGAGGTTGGGGATCAGGTCGTACCGACGCTTCAACTCCACGTCGACGTCGGCCCAGCTCTCCTGAAGATGCTGCCGGACCGAGACCAGTCGGTTGTAGATCACCACGCACCAGATGAGCGGCAGCAACACGACCAGGATGGGTATCAGGATGAAGAAGAGCATGTCCCGGGTCCTTTCGGTGGAAACCGTCAGGCCGACTCGTCGGCAAGCGTTCGAACCAGATGATCGGGCCAGGCGTCGAAGAAGGCACCGCACCAGTCGAGGCGGCGTTCGAACGACGCCGGATCCCAGCATCCGCGTCCGTCCGAAACGCAGATCAGATCACCTTCCAGTTCGAACGCGGGCGGCGCCGTTCGAAGCAGGAATTCCATCATCCGGGAATCGATCAGATCGTAGGCGAATCGCTTGTCTTCGCTGGACACGTGGAAGCGGCGACTGAATTCGACGCTCTCGAAGTCGATGTCGTCGAAGCCCAGCATGCCTTTCAGGCGATCGAAGACGCCCTCTCGACGAACCACGGTCTCCGGAACGGAGCCGAACGGATTCCAGGCGATCAGGTAGCTGAGTCGGATGGTGACCGTTCGCCGATTCTTCCCGGATCCGCGGCGTTCCTTGTAGCGAAAGTCGCCGGTTCGCACCGAGATCGAACGCCCGCCGAGGTCGAGGGTGCCGCTGATCGTGTTGTAGGCGACCCGCGACCGGCCCTTCCGAAACATCGCGAACCGGGCGAACCGGACGTCGTGTGACCCGTCGAACGATGAATCGAAGTCCAAGCCCCGTGAGCTCGCCAGCGCCGCAAGCGCCTCCCGACGTTTCTTCGCCTGCAGGTGGGCGAAGATGAGCCCACCCGCCGCGAGGGCGGCCACCAGGATGACGAGGATCACTTCCACGGGAGATCCCCCGTCGAACGAGAAACGATCGGTGCCAGGGCGATCAGAACTCCACCTTCGGCGCCTTCTTCACGGCTGCGGCCTCGTCCGCGTCGAGTTCGAAGAAGTCGAGCTCGGAGAATCCGAACATCCCCGCGACCACGTTGGACGGGAAGGTCTTGGTCGCCTCGTTGAACGTGCTCACGGTCCGGTTGTAGTGCTGACGGGCGAAGCCGATCTTGTTCTCGGTGCTGGTGAGCTCCTCCTGCAACTGCAGGAAGTTCGTGTTCGCCTTGAGCTCCGGATACGCCTCCGCGACGACCATGAGCTTCCCGAGCGCCTGGGTGAGCATGTTCTCCGCCCCGGCCTGATCGGCGACGGAGGACGCGCTGGTGGCCGCGGCGCGGGCCTGGGTCACCGCTTCGAAGGTCTGTGATTCGTGGGACGCGTATCCCTTCACCGCACCGACGAGGTTCGGAATCAGATCGTGACGGCGTTTCAGCTGAACGTCGATGTCACTCCAGGAATTCTCCGCCGCGAGCTTCTTCCGCTGCAGGGCGTTGTAGAGGCGGATCAGGATGATCGCGATGAGCAGAATGACCCCGACCAGGGTGAGGATCGGGATCAGAAGGGTGGCTCCAAGCATGGTCGACTCCGGAATGGGGCTTCGGCGGGTGAGTACATCGCCGTGAGGCAAGAGAATCGTTCGGCATGAACATAGTGCCTTCGGTGCGGATCGACATGTCCGATCCGACGCCGATTCGGCCGCCTCAAGGCTTCAGGGACGTGGCGAGACGTTCCACCGCCTCCTGAAACGCGGAAAAGTCCAGATAGTCGGGCAGGATCGTCTCCGCGCCGACGGATCGAAGCAGGTCGGCCCGGTCCCCCGCCGCGATTCCCACGAATCCGAGTCCCATTCGATCCGTGGCGAGCACGTCCCATCGACCGTCACCCACGTACACGCCGCGATCGAAGGCGCACCCGTACGAGGCCGTCGCCCTCGTCATCGCGATCCGGATGATCTCCTCGCGGGGGTGCGCATCGTCGGCGTGTGCGGCGGCGACGCCCTCGTGCGGGACGCCCGCCGCGTCGAGCTTCATGCGGGCGGTGCGCCGCCAGCCGCCCGTCGCGATCGCGACCTCCCAGCCGGCGGATCGCAACGCCGCGAAGATCGTCGGCGCCCCCGGCACCGGGCGAAACCACTCCGGTCGCCGGCGTCGCGCCGCCTCGATCCGTCCGGCGAAGGCGTCGCGGACCCGGTGGACGTTCTCGTCGTTCGGCGCCAGGTCGGTGCCGGTCCGAATGAGTTCCAGCGCGATCGCTTCGTCCGTGGAGTGCGGGTAGTGGCTCCAATCCGTCTCCATCGAATCGAGACCGAGGACGTCCGAGGCCGCCTCGAGCCAGCAGGCGTCGTCGACCTCGCTGGTTCGTGCGAGCGTTCCGTCGAGATCGAAGACCACGATTCCAGGCATGATCATCTCCAGGTTCCGGCGAATCCGGCGGCGTGAGCCTACCACCCGCCGATCCGAAGCTCCCGAAGAGACTCGAGCCTCCCGGCGAACTCGAGGCGGCGGCTTCTCGTATTCTAAGGTTCGAGCCGAACGGTCCCGGCCGATTCGAAGTCCCACCGCCCCGGACTCCAGGAATTTCCGATGCGAACCCGCGACGCGACGGTCCTCCTCGGCACCCTCCTTTCGATCATCTCGATCGTGGTCGAACCCGCGGAAGCCCAGATCTCCGCGGCGGAGCAGGCACTGCGCGAACAGGCGCTCCGCAGGATCTACGAACCGTCCCCGATCGATCCGGCATCCATCCGCGCCATCGCCCGGGACCTGGAGATCGAGGACGAGGTGGCGATCGTCGACGCCCTCGCCGCCTACGAACTCGCCTGGCATCCGATCCAGGAGGGACCGGTCCAGACCGTGCGCGAGCGATGGCCGGTCTGCTTCTCGATCGATCGACAGCAGGGCGACGTGCGCACCCGCCACACCCCGGAGCTGCTCCTTCTCCTTCAGGCGAGGGGAGAGGCGTTTCGCGCCGCCGACATCGCGGACGAGGCGTTGTTCGGCCGGCTGCTCGCCGCCGATCGGAACGAGGCGTCCAAGATCGATCCGGCGGCCTCGACGCTTCGGGAACGCCGGCGGCGAAGACGCGAACTGCTCGGTCTGCCGGATCGACTCCCCGGTACCTCCATCGAGCCGCTGGAGCTCGTCACCACCGTCGCGGTGGACCCGGAGATTCTCGAGGGCGTGCTGCCCGTGCTCGATGAGTGGGAGGCCGACCTCGACGCCGCCCTCGTCGCGCGATGGTCGCGGAGTGAAGCGATCGAACGGATCCGGGCCGCATCGATGATCGAGCTCGGGCCCGAGTGGCGTCGGTTGCTGACCGGCGTGGAGCGGGATCGAGCCGATCGGGAACTCGCCGCGTACGAGGAAGCACTCGTCGCCACCGAGATTCCACGTCGGAACATCAACGCCGAGATGATCGGGGCCCTCGGGCTCCGCGTGCCGCCGCTCGCCCACCTCGAGATGGTCCGCAGCCACCACGAACTCGCGCATCCCGCGTTGTTCGTCGAGGATCTTCGGCTGGCGCGGCTGATCCGGGAGATTCTGACCGCCGACGAACTGGACGAGCGGGGACGCGAGGACGTCGAGAACCTGGTCGCCGCGACCGCGGAACGTCTGAACCGACTGGGCGTGGCCGCGGCGACACGGGCGGACCGATCGCTTGCGTCCCGATACCGGCACGTCTCCGATGCGGTGCCCCTCGCGGAGCTCGGCGCAACCCCCACGATCGAAGACGACATCGATGCGATCGCGGACGAGATCGCACTGCTCGACGCGGTGCTGGAGCGGCGTCGTGAATTCGATCGTCTGGTCCGACCCTTCGCCGGACTCGGTGCCGACATCGAGCGGCGGGTCGAGGGGCATCGAGCGGTCAACGCATCGTTCGATCGCCGCGATCGCTGGAGCCGGGACCGGCTGCGTGACGTACTCGTCGAACTGGAGACCCGGCTCGATGAACGAAATCGAGGTGTCGACCTCGACGCCGAATCGGAATTCGACGAATGAACGAGACCTCCGCGGCCGCTCGGGCTCGGGCGGCGTTCACCCGGCGCTTCGGCGTCCCACCGGCGATCGTCGCGTCCGCCCCCGGCCGCGTGAACCTGATCGGCGAGCACGTCGACTACACCGGCGGACTGGTGCTCCCGTTCGCGATCGATGCCCGCGCTGCGCTCGCCCTCGGGCCGGCGGAGGACGGCCGGACCGTCTTCCTCGCGCCCGATCTCGACGCGGAGACGAGCCACCCCGGACCACCGCCCCGACACCCGGAGACCGACCCGTCCCGTCGATTCGCCAATCACCTGCTCGGGGTCCTCCAGGCCGCGGGTGGAACCGACGCGCCGATCCGGGCCCTGGTCACCAGTGACGTTCCGTCCGGCGGCGGCCTCTCCTCGAGCGCCGCGATCGAAGTCGCGTTCGCCACCGCCTGGGCCGGGTTCACCGACGGTGCCTCGGATCCGAAGACGCTCGCCCGTCTCGCCATGCGGGCCGAACATGAATTCGTGGGGACCCCGTGCGGGATCATGGACATGCTGGTTTCCGCTGCGGGCCGCGCCGGAAACGCCCTGCGAATCGACTGTCGTTCGGTGACCTGGCGTCCGGTGCCGATGCCGCCCGAGGACCACGCGGTCATCCTGCTGGTGGACAGCGGCGTCACCCATCGACTTCGCGACGGCGGTTATGCGGAGCGACGCGCGGCGTGCGAGCGAGCCGAAGCGGCGATTGGTGGATCACTGCGGGATGCGACGCGCGAAGACGTCGCTGCGGCGACGCTCGAGACGACGGATCGACGAAGGGCCTTCCACGTCGTCGAGGAGAACGCCCGCGTCGACGCGATGGTGACGGCCCTGGAGAACGGGGACTTCGCGGGGGCCGGTCGGCTCCTCTTCGAAGGGCATCGTTCGCTGCGGGACGGCTTCGAAGTCTCGATTCCGGAAATCGATCACATCGTGGAGATCGCCGAGCGGCGGGTGGATGCCGGCTGCTTCGGGGCCCGCATGACCGGCGGCGGGTTCGGCGGCAGTGCCCTGGTGCTGGTGTCCACCCCGACCCTGGAGGCCAATCGCGACGTGATCGTCGAAGCATTCGCCGCGCGATTCGGGCGTCGCCCCGCGACCCGCGTGGTCCGCGCATCGACCGGCGCGATGCTGGAGCCCTGACCCGGAGTCCCGGCCATCGGACTGGTAATCGGAATCGACCCGGCCCGCGAGCGCGACTGAGAGACGCGTGTCGGTGTTGGTAGAAGATCATCGCCGAGACCTTCTGGTGGTTCACGGACGCAACCGCGCCGTGCGTCGGCGAAACGAAGATGATCCCGGTGTCCTTCGCCGACGCCGGTCCGATCTCACCCTCGTGGTCGCTCCGACACATCACCACGTCGAAGGTTCCACCAGGCGTCCTGATCCGTCGGCCCCCGGTCGGCCATCGTGACCCGGAGACTTCCGGTGGGCTCCGGCGAGCCGGTTCCGTGAAGGCCGTAGACCTTGACCCCCATGTCCACGGGCTTCGGTTCCGGCCAGGAATTCGTCGCGGTCGACGATCCGGCGGCCACGGACGATGACAGGCGCAGGAGGAGCGACGAGCTCGTGAGTCGGGAGATTCCTCATGCGTGTGGTCTCCGCCCCAGGTCCTATCCTGTGGGTCGTCCGAACCGCCGGTCGCGTCGACTCCACGGAAGGAACCACCATGCCACATCGCCCCGCTTCGTTCTTCCGACGTCGTTCCGCCGCGGTGCTCGCGCTGGTATCGATGTTCGCCGCATGCTGGATCGCCGCCTGCGGACCCGCCCCCGACGACTCGCAGGCCCCGACGGCCACCGGCGTGGTCGCGCCTCCGACCCTCGAGGACCAGGGCCCGATCTTCGCGCGGGTCGAGACCGACCGCGGCTTCTTTCGCTTCGTGCTTCGGCCCGACCGCGCTCCCGTGAGCTGTGCGAACTTCGTCAACCTCGTCGATCGCGGGTTCTTCGACGGCCTCGATTTCTACCGACACTCCCGGGTGATCCGACAGGTCGGAAACCCGCACAACGACGACGCCATCCGCTACACGCCCGGATACACCATCGCGCCCGAATTCGCCGCCGATCTTCGATTCGATCGTGGTGGACTCGTCGCGATGTCCCGGCTCGGCGATGAACCCACCGCCATGGTCCGCCCGAACGAGTTCTTCGTGACCACGAAACCCCAGTCCGAGCGATTCACCTTCAAGTACCCGGTCTTCGGCGAGGTGGTCGAAGGCATGGAGGTGGTGCTGGCGATCGAACCCGACGAGACCGTGCGGTCGATCACCATCGAAGGCGACGCGACACCACTGCGTTCCGTGCACGCCGATCTCATCGATCAGTGGAATGCACGCCTCGACGCCGTTCCCGATCCGCGCCGCTGAACCGCCCGAATCAGTTCCAGCTCAGGCCCTTGGGCCACTCGGCGAAGTTCTGCCGATCGACCTGCGAAACGAGGCGGTCGAGCATCTGCAACTCACCCGCGACCGTCTCCGCCCGTCGCCGGGAGTCCCCCTGCTCGAGGAGGCGGTATCGGATCGCCTCGTCCTTCACCACCGCGAACCCGATCAGATCGAGCACCACGCTGGTCGGAAGATCGTCTCGATCGAGCCACTCGACGGCCATGCCCGCCGCAGCGAGCCGACGCAGGCGCCCGTTGCCGAGGAGACTCCGGATGAGCCTCCGTGCCTCGGGCATCGGCGGCGCTTCGTTCGCCTCCGGTTCGATGGGCCGAAGCCAGGCCCGGAGGTGGAGCCGACCGTCGACCGGCGGATCAAGCTCTTCGATCCGTGCCCGGCACAATCCGTGGAGAAGGATGTTGAACCGACCGCTCGAGAGCCGCTCGACCCGGGCGATCCGCCCCACGCACACCGCTTCACGAAGCGAGACCTCCTGGACCTCCGCGCCACGTCGCCCGTCGACGACCGCCATCGCGATCGGATCTGCGCGGTCGAGGTCACCGTTTCCCGACGCGAGGCAGTTTTCGATCATCTGGCGATATCGCGGCTCGAAGATGTGGAGCGGCTGGGCGCCGTGTGGAAGCAGGCTGACTCCCGGGAGCGGGAACAGTGCGACCGGCTTTCCGAAGTTCACGCGATACGCGGACATGCCCTGATGGTATCCCCCGTCGAGGGAGGAACGCGAATCAACCGCCGATTCAGGCCGCCGCGAGCAGTTCTCCACCATCGCGGGCCGCGATGCTCGCCTCGGCCCGGATCCCGTCGAGGGTGACCTGATCGATTCCCAGATGGTCGAGGGCCTCCGGCGAGATTCCGCCGTCCTGGAGGTCCAACGAGAACCCGCCGGCGATCTCCGCCGCGATCCGGTCCGCCACGTGCACGATCATCGGAAGATCGCAATTCGCCTGGGGCACCGAGGCCGGATCGTGGTGGTGACCCGCGACCCAGACGAGGCTCGACGGGAATTTCCAGTGTTCACAGAGCGCCGAACCGAACGCTTCGTGGTCCTCCCCGAGGACCTCTCGCTCGCATTCCCGCAGGTCACGGCCAGCGGCCGCGAGGGCGATCGCCTCCGCGAACCGGGCCCGATCGTGCTGGAGTTCGACGAGGATGCCGACGTCGTGAACCAGGCCGGCGAGAAAGGCCTCGTCGACCGCGTTCCGGCGATTGCCCTGCGCGATGATCCGAGCCGTGCTGGCGGTCACGCAGGAGTGCAGCCAGAGCTCGTGTGCGTTGAAGTCGGGACCGATGTCGCCACCGCGAAAGAGCTTCGCGAGACTCGCGGCCACCGCGATGTTCTTGACGGCGTTGAGACCGAGCAGGGAGACGGCGCGGTTGATCGAGGCGATCTGCCGGGGCAGCCCGTAGAACGCCGAATTCACCACCTTGAGCATTCGGGCGGTGAGCGCCGGATCGGTCGAGATCATCGCATGGAGGTCTCGGGCGCTCGAACCGGGATCTTCCACCAGTTCGATGATCTTCACCGTGACTTCGGGAAGGGTGGCGATGTGGCTGATGTTGCGAACCGCGTCCAGCGCAATGCCGCCCTCTTGTCCGACCTGTCCATGGTCCATGGTCACACCCTCCGTGGACGACGAAGCGCCCGGAATCCCCTCGAATCGGATGGGCCTGGCCCAGTCCCGTCCCTCAGGCATCGGGCCCGGAGCGGGCTTCATTCACCCGAGGGGCCCGAAGCGATGCGATGGATGCCGGTTCGATCGGCCTGTTCGGTCTGGGACCGATGGAACCGGGGTTCGCAGGACCGAGAACGCCTTCATTCGACCCAGGCATGCATCCGGGGGCCGGGGGCCTGCTTCTGGATGACCGCCGCCTCCGCGTCGAGCATCTCGTCCCACCGCGATTCCACGTGCTCGACCATCGCCGAGCCTTCGAGGGCCGCGACCTGACGCGCGAGATCGATGAAGGACAGGTAGTGTCCCCGCTCGCTGGCCCAGAGACCGCGATAGATCTTCGCGAGCGGCTCGTCCTCCGCGATCCGGGCGAGAATCTCGAATCGCTCGCAGGATCGGGCCTCGATCAACGCCGAGATCATCAGGCGGTCGATCGTCGCCTCGAGACCACCACCACGAACGAGGCCGCGGAGGGCGGCCGCGTAACGATTGGAATGCGACTTGGTCAGACGGCCGCCACGCCGCGACAGCAATCGAACCACGAGCGCAAGGTGTTCCACCTCGTCACGCGCCACCGCCGTCATCGCCACCACCCAGTTGTCCGGTGGCGTCGGCTCCGGCCAGCGATGCAGAAGTTCCAGAGCGTTCTGCGCCGCCTTCTTCTCGAGGTGGGCGTGGTCGTTCAGGAGCGCGCAGGTCTCCTGAAGCGCCCTCGTCCCCCAGTCGTCCGGGGTGTCGATGCGCAGGGGAAGTCGGACGTCGGCGCCGCGGGATCCGGTCTGCTTCTGATCGCTCATGTTCAGAATGATCACCTCGAATCACCGCCGGCGGAATCATCGACAGGCTTTCCCCGACCCGATCGATTCAGAACGCGTTCCGCTTCCGCGGAATCCCCGAATCGACGAGTTCCACGAGGACCTCGGCGATCCGTCGGCCGGTACCGCCCTCGCCGTACGGATGCTCGATCGGTCCGTCACGGCGGACCGCGGCCCCGATGGCATCGACGATCACCTCGACGTCGGCTCGTTCCACGTCGATCACCGACCCGGGGCGCTCCCGCCCCGCCTGACGGGGCCCGAGATTCACGGTCGGACATCCGACCACGGGCGCTTCGATGAGGCCTGCGCTGGAATTCCCCACCAGCACCTCCACGCGGCGGAGCAGGCCGATGAACGCCTCGCGGGGAAGGTGACCCGCCCGGACGACGCCGAGCCGATCCGCGGCCGCCACCCCGGCCCGCTCCACGACATCGCTGCCCGGATCGTGATTGGAACGCATGACCACGACCGGCCCGCGGCGGTGGCTCGCTTCGATCGCCGTCTCGATCCACACCCGTTCGGACGCCTCGGTCAGGCCGGAACCGTGATGGAGAATCGCCACGCGGGGTCGGCCCAGTCGATCGAACATCTCCTCGTCCAGCGGCCGCATGGCGTCGACGCCGTCCGCGGCGGGGCTTCCCACGACGTGCACGGAATCCGCCGGCTCGCCGAGAAGTCGGACCCGTTCGCCACTCGTCGGCGTCGCGGGAAAGTGCAGGTGCGACAACTTGGTGATCGCGTGCCGCATCGATTCGTCCGCCACGCCTTCCGCACGGTCGCCGCCGTGCACGTGCGCCACCCGTCTTCCACCGATGCCCGCGCTCGCCGCGGCCGCGAAGGCCTCGATCCGATCCCCGAGGACCAGGACGACGTCCGGATCCAACCGCTCGAACGCCGCGGTGAATCCCACGATTCCACGGCCCGTGGCGGTCGCGTCCGCCGCCCGCCCGATGCGCCCGGCGTGCTGCATCTCCACGACCGCGTCGACGTGGAAGTGCTCGCGGACCTCGTTGATCGTCTCGTCGGGTGGAAGCAGATGCGAACCGGCCGCGATGATCTGCAGCTCGAGTCCGGGCGTGACCGAGATCGCCTCCATCGTCGATCGCAACAGACCGAAGTCTGCGCGGGAACCGGTGACCACCGCGACACGACGACTCATCCGAGGTCTCCTTCGCGAATCGGGGCATCGGGTTCGAGGGCGACCCGGAGTTCCCGTCCGAGGATCTCCTCCAACCGCCATGGTTCGATCCCGTCACCGGGACGCTTCACCGCGATGTCGGTGGCCGAGAGCCGGGTCCCGGACGGCAGGGAACGCGCCGCCCGCAGGGACTGCCGGGCCACCCGGCGGACATCCGCTTCGATCGGATTCGATCGTTTCATCCCGTCACCGACCGCGCCGCGGGCTCGTCGCACGAAATCGACGTACTCGGCCAGCCCGGCAGGATCGAGACTCGCCGCATGGTCGGGGCCGACCGCGTTTCGATTCCAGGTCAGATGCTTCTCGAGCACCACCGCCCCGGCGGCGACCGCCAATCCGCCGGTGGTGACCTCGGCGGTGTGGTCGCTGTATCCCGTCGGACGGCCGGTCGCCGCCGCGATGCTCCCGATCGCCCCGAGTCCCGCCGATGACTCCGGCGTCGGGTAGGCGCTGACGCAGTGCAGGAACACCACCGGGGCGTCTCCCAGCCATTCGTGCGCTCGCGTGACCTCCGCGAACTCCGAGGCACCGGTGGAAACGAGCATCGGACGTCCGTCGCCGGCGAGTCGGTCCAGGAGCGGACGATGCACCAGATCCGGAGACGCCGTCTTCCAGGCGTCCCACGGAAGGTCCGCCGCGACCGGAATCAACGCCTCGTTGAAGACCGTGACCACGGCACCCAGCCCCCGGCGGTGCGCTGCGTCGACGAGCCGCGCCATCGCGTCCCGGTCGAGTTCCAGCCCTCGAAGCAGCTCCTGTTGATTCGCCACGTTCGCCCGCCGCTGATAGTCCGCGATGGCGTCCGGGTCCCCCACCAGCCGGTCGGCCTCGAACCACTGGAATTTCACCGCATCCGCGCCGGCGCCGGCCGCGGCGTCCACGAGTTCGAGCGCTCGATCGAGACGTCCGTCGTGATTGACCCCGATCTCGGCGATGACGCAGGTCGGTTGATCCGCATCGAGCGGTCGCGTCCCGATGCGGACATCGGCGCTCGTCACGGACCGACCCCGCTGTGAACCGACGCGACGTGAGCACGCCGACGTCGCTCGAGAATCGCCTCGGCGACCAGCAGATCGATCTCGTCGTCCACGTCGATGACCGTTCCCATTTCATTGAGAACGCCCCGGCGGTCCCTGCCGAGAAACGCGTGCGGGCGCTCCGGATCGACCTGAAAGAGGGACTCGCGTCGAACCGCGATGACGCCGCCGTCGGGGATGAAGGCCGGCGGCAGGTCCTGGCGGCGGAAGACGTCGTTCTCCTGCCAGGCGGCGATGCGACCATCATCGTCGAGTCGGCAGGTCCAGAACGGATGGTGCTTTCCGACCGGCGAGTAGCTCTGGACGCTGTCCGCACCGGTGTCCACCAGTCGTGCGACGGCACGGTCGATCAGGTCGTCGGGCCGGATGGGGATGCTTCCGTAGAGGATGACGACCACTTCCGCGTCGTCGCCGGACGTCTCGATCGCGTGCCGCACGCCCGCATCGACGGTGGCGTGATCGTCCGCGAGGGCCGCGGGTCGCAGGAACACTTCGGCACCGACGGAGGCCGCGGCACTCGCGATCGCCTCACCGTCGGTGGAACACAGGATCCGCCCCACCCGGCGGGCCGCGAGCGCGTGACCGACGCTTCGCGCGATCATCGGTACGCCGTCGACGAGCCGAACATGCTTGCGTGGAAGTCCCTTGCTTCCCGCGCGGCCGATCACCACCGCGGTGGCGGCGGAGGATTCGATCTCGGTCGTGTTCTGTTTCATGGTCGTGATTCGTCCGGATTCAGGGACGGAGAGGTGAGAGGGTGGCGGGTTCGTCGCGGCGGCCTTCGAATCGATCACGTCGACGTTGGACCAGCTCCTGCCAGAGCTCCTGAAGCGATCGTTCGCCCACGCGACCGACGCTGGTCGATCCCGCGAGATCCAGTTCCGCGATCGGCACCGATCCGTCGGCGAGCACGGTCATTCTCACCGAATTCACCATCTCGTCGTGGCGGGGCGGTGGCCAGGTCGGGCTGAGGGGGTCGACCTCGGTGCCGGTGGCGGACGGCCACCGGGCGGGGCCGTCGATCAGCGCGACCCCGAGCCGGCGACGCCATCGCTCGAAGAACTCCGGAAGCTCACCGATGTTCTCCACGCGTCGTTCGAACCGGGGGACGATCCATGGCAACGCGAACGCGAGCTCCGTGGGAAGTGCCGCAGGCGTGCCGCCGTCGAGCCGGCGTCGGCCGGCGATCAATCGCTCGACATTTCCGATGACCTCCTCGAATCGATCCGCACCGTGCATCAGCCGGTAGGTTTCCCCCGTCTCCGCGTCGAGGTCGATCTCCACGACCCCGACCCGGGTGGCGAGGAGCCGATCGACCACGCTGGCATCACCCGCGAGATCCGTTCGGATCGAGACCACCCGCACGCCGGCATCCATCGCGATCTCGATGAAGTCGTCGAATCGGGGATGCAGCACCGGATCACCGGCACCGTCGAGGAAGAGCACCGTGTCACCCGCGTCCGCGAGTGGTTCGACGATCCGCCGGAACATCGATTCCTCCATCGGCGCCCGCTCCACCTCGATCGCCTCGGGCGTCCCGATCCGTCGGCCGGTCCGGCCGGTGTTCAATTCGACCCGCAGGAATCGGGGCGTCGCCAGCGGCCCGCTGAGCGCCCGGTGCTCGAGCCGGATCGCGATCTCCCTCGAATCCGGCGAGGCATCGCCGAGCAGCATCGGTCCGATCGCCCGTTCGAGCCGCTTGATCTCTCGTGGCGTGTCCACCGCGAAGCGGGCGATCGCGCTGCGGACCGCCGGCTCGGCGTGGACACAGCGATCGCCGACGATCGGATCACCCTCCGGCATCTCGGGGCGGTAGGCGAGCTGGTAGCCGATGGTCCCCACGCGGCATCGATTCCGTCGCATGATCTCGACGGCCGCACGACCAAGCACCATCGCGGTCCGTCCCGGAGGCCCCTGCCCGAAGACCCAGGTCGCGTTCGGACGTTTCCGATGCCGCTCGAGAATCTCGTTGAGTCCACCCGGTTCATCGACCGAGACGAAGGGCCAGTCCGCCCCGACCAGCAGTGCCGCATCGGCGTCGAGGTCCGCAAGCACCGCGGCGGTCGGGCCCGGCGCGAAGACTTCGTCGAACGACGTCATGCCGTGAATGCCGCCGCGCCAGGACGTGGGTGCGACGGCGCGGGCGACCTGAATGGCTTCATGCTCGGGGCCGAAGACCCGGGCACCGCATTCATGCACGTGGATCGGATGATCGAGCCGGGTGCGGTCGACCGCGGATTCGACGTCGAATCCGTCCGGTACGAGGAGCGCGATGGCCGAGATGCCGATCGCCGAGTCGATTCGTTCGAGCGTCCGCTGCAGGATCGACCTGCCACCGAGGTTCGCGGCGAGCCCGCGATCCACGCCGAGGCCCCCGCGATCCGGATCGATGGCCACCACGGCGACGACCTTCGGCACGGCGGCCGGGGAGGCGACCACACCCATCGCCTCCGCCATGCCCGCCGAATCCCCCAGCCTCGATTCGAACACGCCATCGGTCAACAGGCGATGCGTTGACTGAAGGAGATCGCCCAGCATCCGGCAGGCGTCCCGCGTCCACCGGACGTTCACGACATCCCGCTCGAGTTCGGCCCGCTGGCGATCGATCGGCTGGAGGTCGTCGGCGAGTCGAATCCGTCGATCGGCCCGCAGCCGCTGGAAGGTCGCGAGCTGATTGAACCAATCGGTGAGCCGACGACTGGCCGCATGCCGCTTGACCGTCGCCCGAGGCGCCTCGAGTCGTTGGAAGAGACGATCCATCTCGGATGCGTCGGACTGGACCTCGAGCATCCGTTCGAGAATCTCGAGCGTGCGGTCGCTCGCCTCGGCGATCTCGTCCAGCTCGGTCCGGACCAGCCCGAGACGCTCGAGCACCGCCTGACGATCCCCCGCCTCGGAGCGAGTCGACCGCGGAAAGTCGATCGCCGAGGTCCGGATGCCCGCATGTGCCTCGATGGTCTCCGCGAGCGAGCGAACCTCGGTGTTCCGCTTCCTCACACCGCCCTCGGTCGCATCCACGATTCGGAGTCCGTTCCGGACGTCCTCCGCGAAGCGGACCTCGAAGGACTGCAGGTAGTTCAGCATCTGGGCGTCGGTGAAGATGCGTCGGCCGTTCACGTCGTGCCGTTCGGAGAGGTGGTTTCGATGTCGGGCGATCCGCTCCCACTCCATGGTCTCGACGGTGTTGAACGAATTCAGTTCGGGGAGCCAGACCTCGTGGATCGCCGTCCCCGGCGCGTAGTACAGCCCGTCGGTGAATCCGAGATCCTGCCCGATCAGCGCCACCGGATCGCAACCGAGATGCCGCGCGAAGGTGTAGGCGAGATGGGCGACGGTCGTCGACGCCTGCAGCCGCTCGCCCCCTCGGGCGAGCGGCCCGAGGAACTCGTCCAACTGGAGTGACGGGATGCAGCGGATCCGGCCGGGCCAGGCTTCGGTCACCGCCCGGTTCACCCGGGAGTCGATGACGAGTTCCGTGTCCTCGAGGGACGCCGGATCCAGTCCCTCGTAGAACCGGCTGGAGATGACGTGATAGTCGAGGGCCGTCACGAAGTGCGGCGCAATCCCGGCGTCGAGCAGCGGCCGCAGCGTGGTCTGGGTCGCGACGATCGCGCATCGATCCCGGACGCCGGGACGGGCGAGGACCGAGATGTTTCGACGAAGGCTCGGCCCCGCGCTGACCACCACGCCGAGCCGACCCCGGGCGATCCCGGCGAGGTCCTCGATGCCGGCGCCGATCGCATAGTGGTCGAGATTCGACAACTGGTTCTCGATCGTCGTGCCGCTCTGCCCCAGAAGCGTGGTCGTCGAGGTCCGGGCGGTCGCGGCGAGATCGACCAGGGTGCGCGAAAAGCGACCGGTGGCGGCACCGATGCGGGGGCGACTCGGCGGATGTTCGACGATCCGCGTACCGATCATCATCAGGGAGTGCGCTCCGGCGAGGCTCGCGGCGAGTCCGACCGAATCGTCGGGGTCGACCCGCAGGATCAGGCGCTCGTCGGCCAGCCACTCGGAGAGATCGAGTCGTGAGAACACCGCGCGAAGCAGGGCCGCGTCGGTCTCCAGCACCACCACCACCCCGGTCCCCCGCAGGCGACGGACGAAGGCCTCGACGTGATCGCCGAGGCCGAACCCGATGATCGCGATGCACGCCTGTTCCGAAAGGTCGACCTCCTCCACCAGCCTCGTCGTCTCCGCGGCGGGCCGATGCGCACTGGCGAGCCGACGTCCGTCCCACGTCCCGGTGAGCCGACCGTCCTCGGCGATCTCGATCTCGATCTCGCGGTCCTCGGCCGATTGAATGGCGACGCGGGCGACGTGGTTCAGGGAACCGAGCGCCTCGAGGTTGGCCGCCAGGGTGTCGGCGGACTGCGCCCCGACCGTGGCATGCTTCGATTCGGCGGATGGGATCATGATCGTCGCGACCTCCGGTCGAGCGGATACGCTTGGCTCGGAGCGGTCCGGTCCGACCCCCTTTGAATCACGGGAATGCCATCGTGCCCGACGACGTCCGCGACAGTCTCTTCTCCCAGTGGATCCTCGAGAATCCATGGCCCTTCTCGATCGTCACGCTGCTGATCGCGGCGACGATCGGCTGGATCGCGATCCAGCGCGACGACCGACGGCCGCTGCTGGTGGCCGGCATCCTCGCGGGACTCGCCCTGCTCGCGCTCGGCGTCGGCCTCGTGGTGGAGACGCCCGCGGAGGCCGCCGCGTCGGCGACGCGACGATTCGTCGAGGATGCCGAGTCCGGCCGCGTCGACCTCCTCGTCGCTCGACTGGATCCGGAGGCGACCCTGCATCCGGGCAGAATCGAGAATCCCGGCTTTCCGGTCGAAGACCTGCGATCGATGCTGGACGCCCTCGGTGGCGTCCACCGGATCGAACGCAACTCCATCACCCTGCTCGATGCGGTGACCACCGGCGGCGGGGCGGCGGTGGTCGAACTCGCCTGTCTCACCCGGACCAGTTCCAGTCTCGGATACGTACCCTCCCGCTGGATCTTCGAGTGGGAACGGCGCGACGGTGACTGGGTGATCCGATCGATCACCGCGGCATCGATCGCGGGGCGGGTTCCCGGCGGACGGGACGTCCTGCGGGTGGGAAGCTGAGGACGCTTCATCGCGGCCCGTGCGCTCGAATCGATCTTGAAGCGGCGACGGCAAGTTCATTCGTCCACCAGTGCGGTGTCGAGCCCCCGGCTGCCGCCACTGACCGGAATCAACGTCGTCACGCCGAGTGGCCCACCGATCTCCGTGATCACGACGCGGATGTCGGTTCCCGCCAGTCGTTCGAGACTTCGCTTGAAATGGAACCGTCGGACCGCGCGTTCGCCGGGCCCCAGCGAGGAGATCGGACGACGTTCCCGACCGGTATGCCACGCCACCGCCTCGAGCTGCAGGTCGAGCGGGCGGTCGCCGTGGTTGATCACCTCCGCACTGACCACGACGCCCTGGCGCCCATCCACCGCCGAAGTCGTCAGCGCCCAGTCGGTCCGGATCTCCAGCACGTCGTTCCGAATCCGGAGCGGCACCTCGACCTCGACGCCGATCCGTTCCTCGGATTCCACCGCGATGCGGATCGGAAGTCGGATCTCACCGGGAACCGGCGGAGTCGTCCAACGGATCTCCAGCGGTATCCGGGCTGATCCGCCCGCCGCGGCGCGGATTCTCGGCTCGCGTGGCTCGATCGACCAACCACGTGGCGCCTCGATGGTGAGACGCCCTTCCATCGCGACGTCTCCGGGATTCTCGACGATCAGTTCGACGGTCCCGGGACCGGCGGCAAGGTCGACACCCGACGTGTCGAATTGCAGGCCGGCGATGAAGTTCGCGGTGAGTCGGGAGATCCCGCGCACCCGGATCGGGGTGGATCCCACTTCGAGGTCGAGCATGCCGCCGGTCGTCATCACCGGCCGGACGACGCCGTCGAGATCGACCAGTTCGACGCGGTCGACGCCGACCGGAAGTCGCAGGGCCTCCACCTGGTCCACTCGGTCGGACCAGACCACGAACTCCGCGGTGCGATCGTCGGTCGCGATCCAGCAGTTCGCGGTGGAAGTCGTCGGAACCACGCCGCCGAATCGACGCCCCGCGATGGCCGGTGCCAGTCCGGTCGACGCGAGCATCGCGGGATCGGGCCCGCGGTTCGCATTCCACGGCAGGATCAACTGGCCCGCGCCGCCCCGCCACGCGGTCAGAAGTCGGCGGGCCATCGCATCGACGCGATCACGTGGACGCCACGCATCCGGCGGCGGCGCGATTCGAACCGAACCCGTCATCGCACCGTCATCGTCGAAGAGATCCGTCATGGCCGACGCGGACAGATCGTCGGTCGCGAGCAAGTAGGGTTCGTCGGCCCACGGCGGTGACCATCCCCCGGGCGTCCGGTCGACCGAGAGCACGGGATCGGCGATGAGGACCTGCATGAGTTCGCGAAACGCCACGGGTTCACGGCCGGATCGAACGCTTCCGGGGATCCGCCAACGGTCGACGATGGTCCCGAAACGATCGAACCAGGACTCGAGGGAATCCCGGACGAGCGAGTCGTCGCCGAGCACCGCGGCTCGAACCTCGGTCGGCGCGATCCGCGCCGCATCGGCGAGCCCGCCATGAATCCGGTCGATCGCGAGCACCGGCTCGCGGTAGTTCGATCGTTGTCGGGCGAGGGTCGACTTGAGCGAGTTGATCGCGTCCGTGCTTCCGATCTCGTCGTTGCCGACCGGCCAGATCGAGAACTCGACGATGCCGGGATCCAGTTCGTCGAGGACGTCGGCGAGTCTGGAAAGGTCACCCACCCGCCAGTCGGACATCGCGTACCCGAGCCGCGGGGAACCGTTGCGGCGACGTTCGCGGGCGTCCGGAAGGACGAGGAACTTCGAGGTTCGTTCGGTGGCCACGCCACCACCACCCTCGACCACGAGCCTCGCCCGATACCAGCCCGGCCGATCCGGCCGGACCGAGGCCACCACCGGCCGACCGCTCGAAAGCGCTCGGATGGAACGTCGCTCCACGAGGGTGTCGTCGAGATCGCGGATCTCCAACGTCACCGCGGGAACCGGGTCGATCGGATCGTCGATCGCGATTCGAAGGTCGACCGGCGCCGGCAGGCGCACGATTCCGGCATCACCGACGGTTCCGAAGTCGATCCAGGGGAGCTGCCAGATGGCGAGACCATCGAACCAGACCGTGCCGCTCACGTCCTCGATGCGCGGCTCGCGTCCCGTGGGGCGACGGCCCGCCGATTCCTCGTCGAATCCGGGCTGCACGACCTGCATCGCCACCACGAATCGAAGATCCTCGCCCACCGCGCGACAGTCGGGGCTCGACGTGTCGACGTCGACGACCAGATTCGTCCAGGCATCGGCGGTGCGGACCGGTTCGGAGACGAAGGTTTCGATCGTCGCCGATTCCACGGCGTCCGGCATGCCCGCGGCGTGCGACCGATCGAGGAGATCGCCGTCGACGAGGCGGACTTCAAGGCGGGCCGCGGCGTTGTCGAGTCCGGTGGTCCGGACGTCGCCCGCGAAGTGGAACCGGGAATCGACCGAAGCCGGCAGCACGACTTCGGGACGGGTGCGGTAGGAGACCGAGCCGCCCAGGATGTCGATCCGGAGGCTCCAGTCGCCGTCGGATCGGCGAAGGTCGTCGACGTTGGCGGTGAAGAAGCGGTCCTGGGGCGGAAGCCCGTGCGCCTGCTCGAAGACGTGGGACCAGTCGGCCTTCTGGATGTCCTCGAAATCGAAACGGTGGACCAGACGCCGCGTGACCGCGGGTGGGTCCGAGCCGCCGGCGGGCGACGCGACAGCAGTCGTCGGCGCGGACGACATCGCGAGCAGCGTCAGGAAGCCGAGGAGGCCCGCTCGACGCACCGAGGAAAACAACCATTCCATGCGTCCGATATCGGCACTTTCTGCGGGTGACTGGAGCTTTACGGCCGATAGAAGAAAGGTCATGGCGTCATCCCCGCACATCCCCCTCACATCGGCCCTGATCGGGGCCTTGGTCCGGATCACCGTCATCGTGGTCATCGTCGGTGGCATGCTGATCGCCGGATTGACCTGGTGGACCACGGACCGCGAACGCCGGCTCCGAGCCGAGATCACGGCGATCGAGACCCGAATGGTGGCCGAAATCGCCCGTCGGGACGCCGCGATCGCCCGGCTGGGACGCGACCGACGGATCGCCCGGTTGGAGGTGGTCGAACGATCCGAGGATCTGGGTGGAGAAGGCCCGAGGACGAGCCTCCTTTTCATCGAACTCGACGACGAAGGCCGGGAAATCGCCCGCCGCGAGCTGGACGTGCCCGGCGACGTGATCTACGTCGATGCCTGGACCGCGAGGTTCCCCGCGGAATCGGTGGCGTCCGCGGACGATCCCTTCCGGGATCGAACGCTGGTCCTGCTCCGCAGGATCTATTCCGACCGGATGCCACCCCGCGAGGGCATTCCGATCGACACGCCCGGCGGCGTTCCCGACGGATACGCGGGCTCCGAAGAGGCACGCTTCGAACAGGCGATCTGGAAACGATTCTGGACCCTCGCCTCGGATCCGGAGGCCGCCGAGGAAGCGGGGATCCGGGTCGCGCAGGGCGAGGCGGTCTACAAGCCGATGCGACCGGGCGAGTCCTACGAACTGCGGGTCGAAGCCGCGGGCGGCATGACCCTGATACCGGTCCGCGCTCAGGCGAACGCGATGAACCGGGACCCGTGACGGAGGGAGCGTATATGCTCCTTTTCATCATGAAAAACCTATGCAAGTCCATTCTGGTGATCACGGCGATCACTGCGGGAGGCTGCGCAAGCCGGTCGGTCGAAATCGGCGTGACGACCCGTGCCGAGACCTATCTGCCGATCGACGATCGGTTCGAACTGCTCACCGCGGACCCCCCCCGCTGCGCCGTGCTTCCCGCGATCATGATCGGCACCAACGCGGGCCGGGGCGTCGCCGCGGACATCGCCATCGATCAGGCGCTCGCGAGGAGTTACCGACCGCAGCGATTCTCGTTCACCTCGGCCCCCGAATCCGATCCGATCAACGTGCTCCGACACTACGAGGTGGCCGACTGGTGCGTCGACAACGGCATGCTGGAGGACCTTCGAAAGCTGGTCCAGACGCACCAGACGACCAACTACCCCGATCCGGAGCTCGCCGCGAAGATCGCGGACGGTCTCGGCGTGAAGTACCTGATCTTCCCCCAGATCACCGGCGTCTCGACCGACAACGCCGGTCGATTCACCTTCGCCGGTCTGACGTTCATCCGAACCGGATGGATCTCGATGGAGGGCACCCTGCAGATCTGGGATGCCCCAAGCCGGGGAATGGCCTGGCAGTCCGCCGGGGAGTGCTCCCTGTCCGCCGAGAACATGGTCGGGATCTCGCCACCGGTCCAGTCGGCGATGGACGCCCTCTTCGTCACCCTGGTCGGCGACTTCGCGATCGGCCGTTCCGCATCGATCGTCAGCGGAACCCTCGACGACTCGGATGCCGCCAATCCGACCAACCTCGCCCGCACCAGCACCACGTCGGTGGTCGATGCCAGGTCGCCCCAATCGAAGTCGGAGAAACCCACCTCGACCACCCCCGGGACCGACGCCGCTGAAACCGACCCCGCCTCCACCGCAGGTGATCAGGCGATCGAAAAGACGGTCGAGTCGAGTGGCGGTGCTCGAACGCCTCCCGCAAGGAATGGAGGCACACCTTGAGCAGCCACGGATCAAGCACCTACGAAGTCGATCTTCGAAGCGACACCGTCACCCGCCCGACCCCGGCGATGTGGGATGCCATGCGATCCGCCCCGCTCGGGGACGACGTGCTCGGCGACGAACCGACGGTCATCCGCCTCGAGCAACGCATCGCCGAGATGCTCGGCAAGGAAGCCGCGCTCTTCACCCCGTCCGGAACGATGGCCAACCAGCTGGCGATCCGGAGCGTGTGCGAAGGTGGTGACGAGATCGTCGCCCACCACGACAACCACATCATCCACTACGAGACCGGCGGGCCGGCAGCGCTCTCCGGCTGCATGGTCCGAGGCATCGACGGCGTCTGCGGGATCCACGACGCCGCGGCGGTCGCCGACGCGATCCGCCACCAGGACGTCCACCATCCGCGGACCCGCATGATCGCCATCGAGAACAGCCACAACCGGGGGGGTGGATCGGTGTGGACGCTCGACGGATTCGACGCCGTCGCCGCGGTCGGACGGGAACGCGGACTCCACGTGCATGTCGACGGGGCCAGGCTCTTCAACGCCTGCGTCGCCGGCGGATACACGCTCGCCGAGTTCACCCGATCGGCCGACACCATCAACGTCTGCTTCTCCAAGGGCCTCGGCGCTCCGGTCGGGAGCGCGTTGGTGGGACCGGCGGATCTCATCCTGCGAGCCCGTCGCTTCCGCAAGATGTTCGGTGGCGGCATGCGGCAGTCCGGCATGCTCGCCGCCGCCGCGATCCACGCCCTCGATCATCACTTCGACCGGCTCGCCATCGATCACGAACACGCCCGGCTGCTGGCCGAAGGCGTCGACGCCGTGGACGGGCTCGAAAGCGAGAAGCCGGTCGGCGGCGTGCGAACGAACATCGTCTTCTTCGACATCGACCCGGATCTCGCGACCGCCGAGGCCTTCGCCACTCGCATGACCGAGGCGGGCGTGGCCGCCTACGCCTTCGATCCGACGCGGGTCCGCATGGTGACCCACCTCGACGTGGAGGCCGACGGCATTCATCAGGCGATCGAGACGATCGGCGACATCGCGGCAGGCTTCCGGTCCTGACGCCCCACCGAAGGACACCATGGCCGAATCCACCCCCGCCGCGATCTTCGACCTCGACGGAACCCTGATCGATACCTACGACGCGCATCACGCCGCATGGCGGACCGCGTGTGCCGCGAACGGCATCGAGCTCACGCCGGCGATGTTCGCGTGGAGTTTCGGACGGACCAACCCCGCGATCATCCGCCGGTTCTGGGCCGACGAAGGCCGTGCGGAGCCGGATGACGGAACGATGGAACGCGTCGCCGAAGCGAAGGAGACGGACTTCCGGACGGAACTCGACCGGTCCTTCCCGGCGATGCCCGGCGTCCCCGAACTCATCGCCGGCCTCCGTGAACGGGGCGTCGCGGTGGCGATCGGTACCAGCGCCCCCCGCGAGAACCTCGAACTCGCGGTCGACCGACTCGGAATCGCGGACCTCATCGACGCCTCGGTGTGCGGCGGCGAAGTGACCCTGGGAAAACCAGACCCCGAGGTCTTCCTGCTGGCCGCGAAACGCCTCGGCGTCCCCCCGGACCGATGCGTGGTGGTGGAGGATGCGGGTGCGGGGATCGACGCGGCACAGGCCGGCGGCATGTCCTCGATCGGGATCGTCTCCACCGGTCGGACCGACGCGGAACTCGCCCACGCGGATCTGGTCGTCGATCGATTCGATGTGCTTCGTCCCGCCGATTTCCTTCGACTCCTCGACGGTCACTGACCGATCGAAGGACTTGCAGTCCTCTCCCCCGCCCACGGGGAAGTCCCCTTTCAACCAGCAGAGATCCCATGCACGACCCTCGATTCGACCGACTGGCGGAACTCCTCGTCTCCCACTCCACGCGACTCACCTCCGGCGAGCATCTGCTGGTGGAGTCCTTCGACGCCCCGGATGCGTTCGTCGCCGCGGTGGTGAAGGCCGCTCGGGCCCGAGGCGCGCATCCCCACGCGGCGTTGCGATCCACCCGGGTGCTGCGAACCCTGGTCGATGGCGCCGACGAGGCCCAGATCGACGTCTGGGCGGACATCGACGCCCACCGGATGAAGGCGATGGACGCGTACATCGGCGTCCGAGGCGGCGGAAACGCGAGCGAGATGGCGTCGGTCGACGAGGCGTCGATGAGCCTCTTCGGCCGGAACTACCAGAAGCCCGTCCACTTCGAGGAACGAGTCAAGCGCACCAAATGGTGCGTGCTCCGGTGGCCCACACCGTCGATGGCCCAGCTCGCCGGCATGAGCACCGACGAGTTCGAGGACTTCTACTTCCAGGTGTGCTGCCTCGATTACGGCCGGATGTCGACCGCGGCCACCGCGCTGGTCGATCGCATGAACCGAACCGACCGTGTCCACATCGTCGGACCGGGCGACACCGATCTCCGATTCTCGATCGAGGGGATCCCCGCGGTCGCCTGCTGCGGGGAGATGAACATTCCCGACGGCGAGGTCTTCACCGCGCCGGTCCGCGACTCGATCGAGGGCGTGGTCGCCTACAACACCGCCACCATCTATCACGGCGTTCCGTTCGAGAACGTGCGACTGGTCTTCGAGAAGGGGCGGATCGTCGAATCCTCGGCGACCGTCGGCGGCGACCGACTGGAGGAGATCTTCGACGCGGACGAGGGCGCTCGATTCATCGGCGAGTTCGCGATCGGTTTCCACCCGCACATCCTCCATCCGATGAAGGACATCCTCTTCGACGAGAAGATCGCGGGCAGCTTCCACTTCACCCCGGGGCAGGCCTACGACGAGGCCGACAATGGAAATCGAAGTGAGATCCACTGGGACCTCGTCTGCATCCAGCGACCCGATTTCGGTGGCGGCGAGATTCGATTCGACGACGAGACCATTCGAAAGGACGGCCTCTTCGTCACCGACGACCTGCTCGACCTGAATCCCGACCGGCTCGGCTGAGGTCGGCACGGCCCTTTCGGAACGCGATCAACCGCCGTCGGGGAAGTCCCCGGAATCCTCGAGTTCGCGAGCCGCGGCGTCGTCGAACACGGTGTCGGCCTGCCGATCGATCGCCTTCTGGCGTTCCTGCATGTCCGCGATCGTGTCTTCCGCGAATCCCTTCGCCTTGCCGAGAGTGGATTTCGGCGTGCCGCCGACGGCCGGTTCGAAACCGTCGTCCACCGATTCCTCGCACCCGAGGATCGCGGTCAGGCCTGCGATCGTGATGATGACCGATGCACGTTCGATGTTCCGCATGAACCACCTCCATTCAGGGCCAGTGGTCGATCCGCCGAGGATACCCGACTATCCCCGGCATCCACGGGGGACTATTATTCGCCTCCCGTCGTCGCGCGACGACCTCGTCCCTTCCGGAACACCGGAGTAGATTCGATGAACAGCCTCGTCCTCCTCGCAGCCTCGGCCATCCTCATGACTTCGACCCCCGAAACCACCGATTACACGACCATCCCGCCCGACCCCTACGAAGTCGAGCAGCGACTCGCCGCCACCCCGGTCAACGCCCAGGAAGCCGTGAAGCAGGCCGAGCAGAAGACCGGCGGCACGGTCCGCAGCCTCACCTGCCGATTCGACGGCGAAGCGGTCTCCTACGAGCTGATGGTGACTCGCAACGGCGTGCCCACCAAGGTGATCGTCGACGGGGCCAGCGGCAAGGTCACCGCACCGATGATCTCGATCCCGGACGCGATCCGCACTTCGACCGAGAAGATCGACGGACTCGTCAAGGCGGTCTACACGGACGACGACGCCGAGCCCCCGACCATCACCACCGTGATCTACAACCAGGGCAAGCGACACGACATCGTGGTCGATGCGGTCTCCGGTGCGGTGGT
This sequence comes from Planctomycetaceae bacterium, assembly GCA_002683215.1. Taxonomy (GTDB): domain Bacteria; phylum Planctomycetota; class Phycisphaerae; order Phycisphaerales; family SM1A02; genus UBA12014. The sequence goes on along the minus strand of NYSY01000137.1, from coordinate 11,121 downwards.
CTCCGACACCCTGGTTCCGCGATTCCCCGGCGCTGCGGTCGGCGACCGGGAGATGGTGGTCCTTCCCAGCGGACTCAGCTACTTCGACCTCGAGGAGGGCGCGGGCGACAGCCCCGCCGGACCGATGTCGAAGGTCAAGGTCCACTACACGGGCTGGCTCGTCGACGGCACCAAGTTCGACTCTTCGGTCGATCGTGGACAACCCATCGACTTCGCGCTGAACGGCGTGATCAAGGGCTGGACCGAAGGGGTCGGCAGCATGCGAGTGGGCGGCAAGCGGAAGCTCGTGATCCCCTTCGATCTCGCCTACGGACCTTCGGGCCGAGGCCCGATCCCCCCGAAGGCGACCCTGATCTTCGACGTCGAACTGATCGAATCCGTGGATTGAGCGCGAGCGGCTTCGGCCGCGACCGGTGATCCCGATTGAAAAGACGACGCGTCGAGCAGCCCGCTCGACGCGTCGTCTTTTCAATCGCCTGAAACGCGTGAGGATCCGCTCAGGCCGGATCCGCCCGCATCGCCCGATACTCGTCGGCCCGGGACTCCATGGCCCGCACCTTGGCGAGCCGACGGGCGTGTCGTTCCTCGCCGGTGTAGCTCGCACCGAGATATCCCCGCACCATGTCCTCCGCGAGTGCGGATCCGACGATGCGGCCGCCCAGCACCAGGATGTTCATGTCATCGTGCTCGACGCCCTGATGCGCCGAGTAGTAGTCCTCGCAGTTGGCGGCGCGGATGCCCGGCACCTTGTTGGCCGCGACGCTCGCCCCGACGCCTGAACCGCAGAGCATCACGCCCCGCTCGGCGCGTCCCGCGATGATCTCGACCGCCACCTTCTCCGCGAAGTCGGGATAGTCGACGCTCTCGGTCGAATCGGTCCCGACGTCGATGATCTCGTGCCCGAGCGATTCGATGAAGGACCGAAGGGTCTCCTTCAGTTCGAAGCCGGCGTGATCCGATCCGATCGCGATCTTCACGCGTCACCTCCCGCGACCCGGGCCATGGTCCGTTTCGCCGCCTCGACCACGTTTTCGGATTCGAATCCGAACTCCTTCTGAAGCTCCGCGATCGGCGCACTGGCGCCGAAGCGGGTCATCCCGATGATCTCACCTTCGAGACCGGCGTACCGCTCCCAGCCGAAGGTCGCCGCCTGCTCGACGCAGACCCGGGCCCGCACCGAACGGGGAAGCACCGATTCCCGATATTCCTCGGACTGACGCTCGAAGAGCGTCCAGCACGGAAGGCTGACCACCCGGCTTCGGATGCCCTCGCCCGCGAGCCGGTCGTGCGCCTCGAGGCAGGGATGAACCTCGCTCCCGGTCGCGATCAGCAGGACTTCCGGCGTCCCGTCGCAGTCCGCGAGGGTGTAGCCCCCCTTCTCCACGCCCCGGGCCGAGGCGTACTTCGTCCGGTCGAGCGTGGGCAGGTTCTGCCTCGAAAGCGCGAGCAGCACCGGTTCGTGCTTCATCGGCATGAACACCCGCCAGCACTCCGCGACCTCGTTGGCGTCGCAGGGTCGGAAGATCATGATCCCAGGCATCGCGCGGAGCGACGCAATCTGCTCGATCGGCTGATGCGTCGGACCGTCCTCGCCGAGCCCGATCGAGTCGTGGGTGAAGACGAAGATCACCGGGATCTCCATCAACGCCGCGAGTCGGATCGCCGCCCGACAGTAGTCGCTGAAGATCAGGAATCCGGCACCGTAGGAGCGGACCTTCGAAAGCGAAAGACCGTTGCATGCCGCCGCCATCGCGAACTCGCGAATGCCGAAGTGGATGTTGCGGCCGCCGTAGTCTCCGGGGGCCGAGCCGAGCGCATCCGGTCGCTGGAAACTGCCTGCCTCGGGATCGGTGATCAGGGTCTTGGTGCTGGGCGCGAGGTCCGCGGCGCCACCGATCAGCCAGGGGACCCGTCCCGCCACCGCGTTGAGGACCTTCCCGTTCGAGGAACGGGTGGCCATGCCCTTCGGATCGGCGGGGTATTCCTCGATGTCGGCGTCCCAGTCGTCGGGAAGTTCCCGACGCTGCATCCGGAGCAGCTCCTCCGCGAGATCGGGGTGCTCCACCCGGTACCGCTCGTAGAGATCGAACCACGCGTCGCGAGCGGTGCGGCCACGAGCGCCGACCAGTTCCTGGAATCGCTCCATCACGCCGTCGGGGACGAGGAACTTCGCGTCGGGCGGCCAGCCGTAGGCCTCCTTCGCCAGCCGGATCTCGTCGACGCCGAGCGGTTCACCGTGGGCCGAGGCGGTGTCCTGCTTGTGCGGCGCACCCCAGCCGATGTGACTGTCGACGATGATCATCGTCGGCCGGTCGTCGGTCGCGTCGAAGGTCTCGAAGCACTGGGTCAGCCGATCGACGTCGTTGGCATCTCCGACCCGGAGCACGTTCCAACCGTAGGAAAGGAACCGGGTGGCGACATCGTCGCCGTAGGCGAGATCGGTGTGCCCTTCGATCGTGATCTTGTTGTTGTCGTAGATCCAGCAGAGGTTGCTCAGGCCGAGATGGCCGGCGAGCGACGCGGCCTCGTTGGAGACCCCTTCCATGAGACATCCGTCGCCGCAGATCGCGAAGACGGCGTAGTCGAAGAGATCGAACCCGGGTCGGTTGTAGCGCGACGCCTTCCACCGCGACGCCATCGCCATGCCGACGCTGGTCGCGATCCCCTGCCCGAGCGGGCCCGTCGTGGTCTCGACGCCGCTGGTCCACCGGTATTCCGGATGGCCCGGGCACTTGGAATCCAGCTGACGGAACCGCTCGATGTCCTCGAGCCGTACCGCGGGGTCGCCGGTGATCTCGTATTTGGGGTTGACGGCCTTCACCCCGGCGAGGTGCAGGATCGAATAGAGCAGCATGGACGCATGCCCGTTGCTCAGCACGAAACGGTCCCGATCGGGCCAGATCGGATCCGCGGGGTCGTACCTCAGGCGGTGCTGCCACAGGGCGTAGGCGACCGGGGCCAGCGCCATCGGGGTGCCCGGGTGCCCGCTGTTGGCGGCCTGCACCGCGTCCATCGACAGCGTCCGGATGGTGTTGATCGCGAGCGCGTCGATCGCGGGGACGTCTCCCGGCGTACCGGCGATCGGGTGGTCGGAACTCGTGGTGGTCATTCCTGGCTCTCCTGCCTGGTCTTCGGTGGGGAGCGCCTCGGCGGCCGACTCCGTCCGGCTTCATGGTACCGAGCCGGGATTCTCCCGCTTACGTGGGTTCATACTGAGGTCCGGCCCCCGAGATGACCGATATCGGGATAGCCGCCCAGTCTCGTCAGGCGGATCCGAAGTCAACTGAAGGACCGAACCGATGCGAACGCCGATGCTCCTCCTCACCGTCCTCGCCGCCGCCGGATGCGCGAACACCAACCAGACCAGCGAGCCGATGATCTGGGCCGGCGCCATGCAGGACGAGAACTATGAAATCAAGGGCAAGCCCGAAGCCGGTGGCGGTGCCCAGGCCGGCTACAACGGCCCCGGCGGCGAGGTGAACCCCCAGTCCCTGGAGTCGCAGGCGGTCGGATCCCCCCAGATCCACTACCACTACCACACGCACCACCACTACCACCCCGGTGGCTCGTACTCGATCGCGGGCGCTCCGCACATGACCACGAGCTTCAACGGGTACGCCCATCCCGCGTACATGGTCCCGCATCATGCGGCCATGCAGAACCCCACCAGCCCCTACGCCCACAGTCCCAACGGTGGCAACGCCGCCAACCCCTACACCAGCGGCTGGCAGGGCGGAAACCCCTACCACCGTGGTGGCAGCTGGGCACCCGGCGACTTCAACCCGTGGGCCAACAACGGAACCGGTTCGATCAACGAGTGATCCCCGCGATCGCCAGACGGACATCGGACGCCCCCGCAGCCTCGCTGCGGGGGCGTCCTTGCGTTTCACGAGTGGTACGGTGTCCGGATGACACTTCCCATCCTCATCCTCGTGCTGATCACCGCCGTTGCCTCGACCGCGACGCCGGATGCCGGTTCGGAGACGGGCGTGCTCGCCTACCGGATCCTCGGCCCCGAGAATGCACCGGTGCCCGCCCGTCTCACCGTGCTCGAGCCCGATGTGGATCTCGTCGCGCTGGGCGGGCCCTTCGGCGATCGCCATGCGGTCCGCGAAGACGTCTGCTACGCCCTCGACGGCACGGGTGAACTGGTCCTGCCCGCCGGTCGATGCGAACTGCTCGCCAGTCGCGGCATCGAGTGGAGCATCGATCGAACGTGGGTCGAGATTCCGGCCGACGGACGGCTGGAGGTCGAGCTCCGGATTCGACCGGCGGTGGACACCACCGGCCTGATCGGTGGCGACTTCCATCTGCACACGCTCACGCATTCCGGCCACGGCGACTCCAACATGCCGGAACGGATCGTGAGCCTCATCGGCGAAGGCGTCGACTTCGCCATCGCGACCGATCACAACCGGAACATCGACTACATCCCCACGATCACGGCGTTGGGTGCCTCCTCCCAGATCACCTCCGTGGTCGGCAACGAACTCTCGACCCCGATCGGCCACTTCAACATCTTCCCGGTCGACCCCGAGCGGCGCCCCATCCCCGCGCGTCTCGCGGCCGCACCACCGATGTTCCGGATGATCCGGCTCGAACCGAATTCGCTCGACGTCGTCCCGGTGATCCAGGTCAACCATCCACGTTGGGCGGGCATCGACTACTTCAGTCAGGTCGAACTCGACGAGACCACCGGCACCAGTTCGAATCCACGCTGGAGCGCGGACTTCGACGCGATCGAGGTGCTGAATGAGAACGCCCTGTGGGGATGGCGGGATCCCGCCGACGCGGGCGGCGTCGACGTCGGCTCCCAGACCCATTCCTCGATGCTCGACTGGTACGCGCTGCTCGACACCGGCCACCGATCGATCGCCACCGGGAATTCCGACAGCCACTCCGTCAAGGCCAACTTCGCCGGCGTCCCCCGGAACTACATGGGTTCCTCCACCGACGATCCGGGCGAGATCGATCCCCGGGAGATGATCGCGGCGATTCGAAGCGGTGACGTCGTGGTGACCAGCGGCCCCATCGTCCGCGCTTCGATTCCGGACCGCGGCCTGCACGATGATCCACGGATGGCGTCCGTCGACGAGGACGGCCGGGTCCGGATCGCGGTGGAGATCCAGGCCGCGCCCTGGATCGACGTCGATCGGATCCGGGTGATCCGGGACGGCGACGAGATCGATCGCATTCCCGTGGACGACTCGCGGGACCGGATCCGCTTCGAAGGGGACATCGAAGTCCCCGTCGCGACCGACGGCTGGATCGTGCTGCTCGTCGAGGGGGACGACTCGCTCGCCCCCGTGGTCGATGGCAAGAAACGCCCCGTGATCCCGGTGGCCATCGTGAACCCGTTCCGAATCGATGCGGATCTCGACGGCGAGTGGACCCCGCCCCTCGACCGGGTGAAGCGCGAGATCGCGACGACCACCGCGGACCTCGCGTCGCCGGCCTGGGACGTCGCCTCCGGCGCGGAACGACGGCGGATCATCGCCGCGGCGCGGGCCGACGACGAACTCGACCCCGAGGTTCGACGCCGATTGATCGAGTCGGGCCTCACCGACGAATCCGACGAGTGGCGAGTCGTCCGACTCGGGGCGGTGCGAGCCGCGACCGGTGCGCCGGCGTTCGCGGAACAGCTCGAACGGCTCATGACCGACGAAGCGGCGGACGATCGGCTCGCCGCCGCCGCCCTCCGCGGACTCGCCGCGCCCGCCCCGGACCGCGCCGCGGTCCGGCTCCAGCGGTTCATCGATCGACGCGGCGTCACCCCGCTTCGCGACCTCGGCGACTCCGGGCTGAACGAGGTCGCGGGCCCCGGGCCCCGGGCGTGGATGGTGGCCGGACCGTATCCCACGACCGACGCGACCGAAGACCTCGAAGGCTTCGCACGGACGTTCTCATTGCTGAAGGATCCGCCGGAGACGGCCGGCGGCACCATCGGGTGGGAGCGGAAGCGAACTCGGCCGAACGGCCTTCTCTCGTTCCTCGAGATCGCCGCCGATCCTGCAGCCACCGAGAACTCGATCGCGATCGCATCGGGCTGGATCATGGCTCCCGACGACACCACCGCGATCGTCGCCTTCGGTTCCGACGACGGCGCCGCGGTGATCGTCAACGGCCAAACGGTTCTCCTCGATCGAACCACGCACGGCGCCTCACCGTTCGGTTCGATGCTCGAGGTTCCGCTTCGCCGTGGCCCGAACGCGGTGACGATCGCGGTCGAGAACGGCAGCGGCGACTTCGGGTTCCACTTTCGACCGCTCGACCGTCGCCTCACCGTCATGACGTCGATCGACGACTGACACACGATCGGGCGATCCACGTACGAATGAACGGCGGGAGGACGTGAGCGTCCTCCCGCCGTTCGCATCGACCGGTCGCATCATCCCGGTATCACTTCGCCATCACGCTCTCGGCGATCAGATCGACGAGTCCCTGCCCGCGATCTGCCGTGATCTCCCAGTACATCACGCCGCCGAGGCCGAACTCACGCAGATAGTCGAGCTTGTACTGGGTCGACTCCTGATCGTCGTAGGAGATGAAGTGGCCGCCGAAACGACTGGGTGAGTACAGATACGGCACCTTCGACACGTCGTCCCAGTACCGGGTGTAGTCACCGGACTGGAGCAGCTGCAGAATGCCGTCCCGACCGGTGCCCGCGGCGTCGAAGTCGTCGACGCCGGTGGCCCCGCTCGTCCCGTCGTCCCAGGTCCCCGCGGGAACCGAGGACGCCGGCTGGAAGAGCCCGCCGGTTCCGCCGTTCGCGACGCCACCCCACGCCCGCCCGTAGATTGGCAGGCCCATCACGAGCTTCGCCGGCTCGACACCACCCGCGAGGTAGGCCTGGATCACGTGATCCACGGTGTACTTCTCGGCGATCTCGGGATCACCCGGATCATCCGGGTTCGAGAACAGCGGTGAATGATGCCCGGTGTTCGTGAAGTCCCACGCGCCCCGCAGGTCGTACGTCATCACGTTGACGAAGTCGAGGATCTCCCCGAGTCGGTCGAGTTCGAGATGACGGTACTTGTCGAACCCGGCGGGCGCCGCGATCGAGAGTTCGTAGTGGACGCCGTCTTCGGCGCCCGCGACATCGAGTCGATCCCGAAGTTCCTGGAGCAGGAACGTGTAGTTCACCCCGTCCACCGGCCGGTAGACGTTGCTCGCGAGACCACCCTCGACGGGATACTCCCAGTCGATGTCGACGCCGTCGAAGTTGTACGCCCGCATGAATTCGACGCAGCTCTCCGCGAACGTCGACCTCGAGGCCTCGGTCAGCGCCACGTCGCTGAATCGACCGGAGAGCGTCCACCCACCCACCGAGATCATGGTCTTGAGGTGCGGGTGTTCCGGCTTGTGGACGTTGTTGATCTGATTGATCAGACCTCGATAGGGCTGATCCCAGGTGTCACCCGGGAAGGACTTGTCGATCGCCGCATACTCGTCGAACAAGGCGATGCGGCCATCCGGTCCGATGTCCGCGAAGGCGTAGTTGAGATGCGTGATCTTTTCGTAGGGAATGTCCGCGGGCTGGAAGTTCCGCCCGTAGGTGCCCCATTCGATGTAGTAGGCCACGACGCGGCCATCGATCACATCCGGACATTCGCCCCAGGACGCGAGGAAGAAACCGAGATCGCCGCCGTCGACGACGCCGCTTCCATCGAGATCCGCCACACCGGGACCGCCCCATGCGGAAAGCAGGATGCCGAGGTCGCCGCCGTTCACGGAACCGGACCCATCGAGATCCGCAGGGCAGGGATCGAAGGACGGCGGATCGCCGCTTCCATCGCCATCACCGCCGCGCCCGTCATCACCGCCGCCGCCGTCGTCATCACCGCCGCCGTCGTCATCACCGCCGCCGTCGTCACCGCCGCCGTCGTCACCGCCGCCGTCGTCACCGCCGCCGCCGGTTCCGTCCCCGTACACCAAGGTGACCGGGGCCCCGTTGAGCGTCGCGCCCGTGATGTCGCCGATGAACGCGCCGACCCCGGAGTACCCGAGTTCGATTTCCGAGCCCGGTGCGATCGTGGCGTTCCAATCGGCGTCGTCGAGCGTCGTGACAACCCCTTCGACGTTCCAGATCGCGTTCCAGACCGAGCTCATCTCGGGCCCGTTCTCGTAGCGAAGTCGCCAACCCTCGACCGTGGAGGTTCCGGTGTTCCGAATGAGGATCGCCCCGGTGTGACCACCGTTCCAGGCGTTGGGTACTTCGAAGGTGACGGTGATGTCCGACGCGGATGCACCAGCCGTGCCGAGCGCGAACGCGAGCGTCGGAATCCCGACCAGCCGGCCAATGTCGATTCGATGCTTCATGATCGTTCTCCAAGTGTTCCTGAAGGATGCCGGCCGGACCTGCACCGGACGGCGAGTCGAGTCATACGCACCGATCCGACCGTGAGATCGTCAAAGATCCAGATGATCCCGAGGTCGGATCCTCGGTGACATACTGCCAAAAATGGACGAACGACGCGATGCCACGCCGTTCGTCGCTCTTCTCCTACTGCCACGCTGCCGTGGGATCCCCCTTAAGCCGGAAGGGCTCGCCCGGAACTCGACCGACGCCTCCGCCGATCGATCATCTCGTTCCACTGGAAACTTCGATCTGAAGGCCGCCCCCGGCAGGTCCGGCCTTCAAGTCCTTCCAGTTCCCTGGAACAGGAGATAATTCGAGCCCGGCCGCCGAGGAGTTCGAGGCGATTCCGGCGTAATTCGAGAATCGACGCCTATCGACTTTAAACCGGGTTGATTTCAGGAAGTTTTTTCGAAACATGTTCGCATCGGCCCATCTCGCACGCGCGGGCAAACTCTCATGTCGCGCATTACCCTGCACGCAACGCGTTTCGATGAAGCGCGATGCGATCTCAAAGCTGCGGGTCCAAGTCTCCCGAACCGGAGTAATCCGATGTCCGAACGTCACGAAGGCCCTTCCCGTCTCATCTCGTTCGGCGCCTGTTTCATGGCCGCCGTCGGCGGATTCCTGTTCGGCTACGACATCGGTGTGATCTCGGGTGCCCTGCTTTCGATCGAACGTGAATTCCAGACGTCCGACTTCGTCGCGGAGCTGATCACCGCCGGCGTGCTGGTGGGTGCGATGATCGGCGCATCGCTCGGCGGGGTGCTTGCGGATCGGCTGGGTCGGCGGCGTTCCAACATGGCGGCGGGAATCGTCTTCGCGGTGGGCGCGGTCTTCCTCGGCTTCGTACCCGACACCGACTGGTTGATCGCCGGCCGCGTCCTGATCGGCATCGGCGTGGGAATCGCCAGTGTCGTCGGCCCCCTCTACATCAGCGAAACGTCTCCGGCCGAAAAACGCGGCGGACGGGTCAGCCTGTTTCAGTTCGCGATCGTCTTCGGAATCCTCGCCGCCTACGTGGTGGACGCGTTCTTCACCGGGGTCCCGGACGGATGGCGGTGGATGTTCGCCCTGGGTGGCCTGCCGGGCATCCTGCTCTTCGTCGGATTCCTCGGCATGCCCGCGAGCCCCCGGTGGCTCGTCATGAAACAGCGGACCGATGAAGCGGAGACGGTGCTCCGAAGCCTCATCCCGGCGGACCGCGTCGCCGATGCAATCAGCCGGATCAAGCAGGATGTGGATCGTGCCGCCTCCGGCGGGCGGGTGAGACTCGCCGACGTTCCCGGCATTCGCCTCGCACTGACGGTGGCGTTGGGGCTTGCGGCCCTCCAGCAGTTCGTCGGTATCAACACGATCCTCTTCTACGCCCCGATCCTCTTCCACCATGCGGGATTCAAGACGGATTCCGCCGCACTGGCCGCCACGGTCGGGCTCGGGCTCGTCAACCTGCTCGCCACGCTGGTCGCGCTTCGCTACGCGGACCGAGCGGGCCGGCGTCCACTGCTGTTGTGGGGGACCGCGGGGATGACCATTTCGCTCGCCGCGATCGCGATTGGTTTCGCGGTCATGGGCGATGCAGACGCGTCGACCTCGATCTCGAAGGCGCCGCACACCGGGCATACGCCGGCCGCGGCGAATCACCACCTCACGTCCTCGGAAGCATCGACGAGCCCGTCCGCGACGGCGACCGCGGCGACCACCGCGACGAACGATGGAATCTCGGGCACTCCGGTGACGAGTGGAAGCACCGAGACCGGCGATACGATTTCGTTCCTCGCGATCGTGATTCTCGTCTTCACCGCATTGTTCGTCGCCTGCTTCGCCTTCAGTCTGGGCCCCATCACCTGGACGATGATCTCGGAGATCTTCCCGAACGAAGTCCGCGATCGGTGCGTCTCCCTCGCGGCGAGTCTGAACTGGGGCTCGAACTTCGTGATCTCCCTGACATTCCTCTCTCTCCTCGACTTCCTCGGACCCGCCATGACCTTCTCCGTCTACGGCCTCATCGGTTTCCTCGGATTGATCTGGATCTGGCGAGTGATCCCGGAGACGAAGGGATACACGCTCGAGGAGATCGAAGAGAACCTCGCCCGCGGAAACCGTACGAACTGGTTGCCTCCAGCGGCCGTCGCGTCCCCGGCCGACTCTGAACCCGGAATCACCACTGATTCCTGATCGATCGATCCGACAACCCGACTGGTGATCGAGCTCGAGTCCCCGGCGGTCTGCTTGATGCCTGATCGCAAGGGATGTGGCCGACTCCGCGATGTTCGGATTCGCCTGGATCGCCCGCGGCATCGCCTGATTCGACGTGTTTCCTGGAAATTCGGCATTCCCCACCCCGGGCCGAGCTCCATTGCAATCGATGCTCCAAACGCCTACCGGGAAGCTGGACAGGATCGACTGCCTGCAGGGGCCGCCTACACGCAAGCCCGACTCGAATCACGTGGCCCGCTGGTGGGATCGAAAAGCCCAGGCCTCGATTGGGGAACGACCCTTTGATGCGTCGCGACCATCCATTGGTCCACCGGTTCTTGAATCGACTTCTCGAATCGACGCGGACGCCGGCCTCGTTGCGACCCCAGTGAACACCAGGAGTCGTCGACGACCACATCATTGGAAGCCGCGACACCAAAACGGAGGCCACGACGCCAAAACGCATCTCAAAAAGACAACAGCCCCGTCCACAAGTGAACGGGGCTGTTGATATCAGCAAATGATTCGGACTGCCTTTGGCCACATGTCACCATGTAGCTATCTGC
>NYSY01000136.1 GCA_002683215.1 Planctomycetaceae bacterium | reverse complement strand
CGGGCAGGTCGGCTACACCGTCACTTACGACTTTCACGTACCGGAGGCGTGCCCCACGGACCTCGACGGCGACGGGACCACGGACGGCGGTGATCTCGGAATCTTCTTCGCCGAGCGGGGGCGGTGTGGAGACTGCCGGGCCTTGAGCGTGGATTTGGCGGCGATGAAGCGGCTTTTGGATCATTTCTGGGAAGTTTGACCAGCGGATACGGGCTCAGTCCTGATCGACGAGAAACCAGCCGTCGCCGAGATCCACGGTCCAGTTGGTGTTGTTCCAGACGCCTCCGTGGTTTTGAGTCGGCTGCCGGCTCGAGGGTCCGGGCACGAAACCGGGAGGCGTCGCGACGAAGTACATGCCGCCGTGAAAGCCCCCGTTGATCTGGAAGCCGATGTGATCCTCATGGTTGTATGTCGTCCCGACTCTTCGGAATCGGAAGGTGCCGATCGAGATTTCCCCAGCGATCTTCTCGCCGGAGGCCACTCGATCCGCGACGGCCTGCAACGAGGCCTGATGCAGTTTGAAGTTCACCCGGATCGGCCAGTCGGTGAACGGGACGCTGATGACGGCGAGTGGAACGAGGTAGCCGAGCAGGCGTCGCCGCATGGAGATCGGCTGCATGGGGAGCGCAAGCAGGATGAACTGCAGCAGGATGAGTGGGAGGCTGGCGAAGACGATCATGGCGATCAGGATCCAGTGGCCGCCCAGCCCCGAGTACAGGATGATCGCCACGGCGAAGACCAGGAACGCCCAATGCAGCGAGCGGCAGGTCCCGATCAGGCTGCGGCGGAATCCGAAGTTCCCGACCTTGCCCATCGTTTGGGAGACGTCCGGATCGAAGCCCCGCCCGCATTCCGGGCAGACCTTGGCGGTGATCCCGCGGAGCGGATGCCCGCAGCCGAGGCAGCATCCGTCGTGCGTCCGAACGTCCAGGGAATCGTTCATGAGTCCCTCAGATGGCATTCAACGTCCATTCCATGAAGAACCATGAACCATGAACGATCCGTGAACCGATGCGACGAATCATCGGGACCTCGGGGGAGAGGGTACGCGACCCGGGCTTTGCAGGCTTCGATGATCCGCCCGGTCGACGACGCGCCCCGAGGTCAACGGCGCCGTTCCCAGCCTTCCGCGAGACGCCAGCAGCGGTGGATCCGCTTGTTCCGGAAGTCCTCCGGAACGGATCGATTGCTGATCTCCCGGCAGCCGAAGTTGCCGGGCACCGCGTCCGGCGACATCTCGAAACTGCGGGAGTTCGTCGAGAAGAAGACCTCGCCCTTCGGTGCCGTGAAGCGGGCGAGATCCCGGATCAATCCCGGATGGTCTCGATCGATCGAGAACGAGCCCGCCTTCATCCGCTTCGAGTTGGAGAAGGTTGGGGGATCGCAGATGATCGTGTCGTATCGATCGGTGTCGTCCTTCGGGCCGGCGGCGAGCCACTGGAGGCAGTCCGCCTGGATCAGCCGATGATCGGCGTCGATGACGTGCCCGTTCAGGGCCAGATTGCGCTCGTACCACTCGAGGTAGGTCCTCGACATGTCGACGGTGGTGGTCGCCGCGGCGCCACCGGCTCGGGCGTGGACGCTGAAGGCTCCGGTGTAGGCGAAGAGATTGAGAACCCGTTTGCCGCCGGCCCGGTCCTGCACGGATTTCCGGGTCGGGCGATGGTCGAGGAAGAGCCCGACGTCCAGGTAGTCCGAAAGATTCACCTCGAACCGGAGTCCGTGCTCGCGGACGATCTTCGTGTTCGCCCGGGTGTCCACGCGTTCGTACTGCGCCCGATCGCCGTCACCGGAGGACTGTCTTCCCCGGTGCTTGACGTGCATCCGCTCCCGGGTGATGTCGAGGCCCGCCAGAATCTCCGCTTCCGCATCCCGGCGGTGCTCGACTGCCTTTTCGAGGGTGTCGTCTTTCTTGCGGGTGAAGAGCCAGACGATCGCGTCGCCCTCACGGGTCGGATCGGCGGCGTGCTCGTCGGCGTACCAGTCGACGATCGCGGGGTACTCGGGCACGTCGCGCTCGTAGAGACGGAAGCAGGAGATGTCCTGCTTTCGACCCCACTTCGAAAGGTGCCGCATTCGGTTGGCGAGTCGTTCACCGAGCATCGGCGCAGGATATCGTCGGCGTGCGGATTCGGGCTAGCCGACGATCGAGGCGACGACCAGACCGAACACGGACAGGATGCCCCAGGTCAGGACGAGCATCAGCGCGGCGATCGCGACCGCGCGGATCACGCCGATCCCGATCACCGCGGAGATCAGGATCGTCCAGAGGACGAACTGGGCCGGAAGTTCGAGAAACCAGATCGACTCGAGGCCCGACGCCATGAACACCGCGTCGACGAGCCTCCAGCCGATCAGCCCGAAGAAGGCGGTCCTCCAAGCATCACCGAATTCGACGGCCTGCTTGCAGATGAGCTTCGACGCCAGCTGCAGCACGAGGCCGAGGAGGAGGGCGGCGATCGCGAGGTAGAGCAGGGCGCCGAGAATGTCGAAGATCACGTTGTTCCCGTCGAGGGTGGGAGCCGGACGGGCGTGAAGGCGAAGGCTTCGCCGTCGAAGAGCCCCTGGTCGCTGATCTTGAGGCTGGGGATGACCAGCAACGCCATGAACGAGAGCGTCATGAACGGGGCCTGCAGGCTCGAACCGAGATCCCGGGCGATTCCGTTCACGGCGTCATATCCCGCCGCGACCGCTTCGGCGGGCCGATCGCTCATCAGCCCGGCGATCGGAAGGGACAGGCCCTCGATTCGATCGCCGTCGACGGCGACCAGGCCGCCCCGGCGTTCGAACACCGCGTTCACCGCCTCGGCGACCGACGACGGGCTCGTGCCGACCGCGATGACCTGGTGTGAATCGTGGGCGACACTGCTCGCGATCGCGCCGCGGCGAAGGCCGAACCCCCGGATGAACGCGACCGCGGGTGGGGCGGGCGCGTATCGATTGCACACCGCGACCAGCAGCACGTCGTCCTTCAAGTCCGGCTGCAGCACGCCATGCCGTGTGGTGAGCGTGGCGCTCGACTCGCCGGTGACGAGCTCGCCGTCCTCGGCCTCGATGACCCGGACCCGGGTCTCGGGAACGTCGGCCTCGATCTCGAAGTCCGACGGGTCGAACCGGGCCTCGCGGAAGACGTTCGGCGTGGCGACCGCGGCCCCGGGCACCGTGCATCGGCCGTCCTCGGCGACGAGACGACCTTCGATCCAGGTTCGTCGGACCCGGAAGTCGACGAGGTCGTCGACGAGGATGAAGTCCGCCCGATCGCCTTCGCGCAGAAGCCCCACGTCGAGTCCGTAATGTTCGACCGGATTGAGGCAGGCGGCCCGGAGCACGTCGAACACGTCGACGCCGTGGGCCACGCATCGGGCGACCATGCGGTCGAGATGCCCTGTCAGCAGGTCGTCGGGATGCGCGTCGTCCGTCGAGAACATCGCAAGCTGGGGGAACTCGGCGAGGATCGGCCAGATCGCCTCGAGGTTTCGCGCCGCGCTACCCGCCCGGATCAGGATCTTCATGCCGGCCTTCGCCTTGTCCCGCGCTTCCTCGAGCGAGAAGCACTCGTGGTCGGTGGTGATGCCGGCGGCGGCATATCGAACCGCGTCTTCGCCCCGAAGACCGGGGGCGTGACCATCGACGGGCTTTCCGAGTCGTTTCGCCGCGGCGATCTTGGCCATGACCTCCGGATCCCCGTGGAGGACTCCGGGCCAGTTCATCATCTCGGAGAGGTAGCGAAATCGGTCGTCCTCGAGCAGGCGGGCGACCGCGGTCGAGTCCAGGCTGTCGCCCGCCGTCTCGAAATCGGTCGCGGGGACGCAACTGGGAACGCCGAAGTGGATCGGCATGCAGGCGCGGGCGGCGTCTTCGAGCATGAAGTCGAGGCCCGCTTCGCCGAGGACGTTGGCGATCTCGTGCGGATCGCTCACCGTCGCGACGGTGCCGTGGCGGACCGCGACCCGGGCGAACTCGGCGGGCGGAAGCATGCTGCTTTCGACATGGACGTGCGCGTCGACGAATCCGGGAAGGAGCAGGCCGGGGGCGACCAACGCGTCCGGGTCGAGCGGGCGGATCGCCTCGATCCGTCCATCGCCCACGGCGACCTCGGCGGGCAGGATCCGTCGGGCGTGGAGATCGACGACGCGATGGATCAGGGGCTTCATGGGATCAGCCTACCCCAACCATTGGAGATACTCGTCGTGAGCATGGATGGAGATGGCTAGGAGGGTATCCGGTGCACATTCGATATCATCCCATCGGACCGCGCGGCGGTCCTCCCGGACGTCGTGGCATCGTGAAGATCGACGACCTAGGTCTCGAAGCGAGCAACCCATGGAATCCGAGCGCAGCCTCTGGCGGCCCGACATCCTCGCCCGTCGCGAAGCCTCCCTGCTCGTAGGCCTCGTCTCCGTGGTGATCTTCACGGTCTTCGGCGGAAGCTGGCTCGGGGACCTGGCGAACCCCATGTGGGCGAGCTTCATGTTCGCCTGGTTGTTCGCGGTCATGCTCTGGGCGTCCTTCGGGGTGGTCCGTCACGCCGACGGCCTCGCGGTCCTGCTGGGTGAGCCGTTCGGCACCCTCATCCTGACCCTCGCGGTGATCAGCATCGAAGTGGTGATGATCTCGGCGGTGATGGTCACCGGCGAGGAGATGCCGGCCCTCGCCCGGGACACGATGTTCGCGGTCCTCATGATCGTCCTCAACGGGATGTTCGGATTGACGCTCGTGCTCGGCGGGCTTCGGCACCGGGAGCAGGTCTTCAACCTCAAGAGCGCGGCGGCCTACCTCGGGGTGCTCATCCCGCTCGCCGCCATGGGGCTGGTGATTCCCCGGTTCACCGAATCGACCGGAGATGCGTCCGCCTCGCCGCTCTTCGCGACCTTCCTCATCCTGATGTCGGTCGTCCTCTACGGGGTGTTCCTCGGGCTTCAATCCGCCCAGCAACGGCACGATTTCCAGCAGCCCGCGACATCCGGGAGCGATGAGGACGCCGCCCCGGAAGACGATCACGCGGGCGTCGAGGTGATCGGGGTCGGCTATCACGCGATCCTGCTGGTCCTGACGATGCTTCCGATCGTGCTGCTCTCGAAGAAGATGGCGTTGGTGGTCGATCATGGAACCGCGGCCCTGGGAGCACCGGCGGCCCTCGGTGGATTCCTGGTCGCGATCCTCGTCCTCTCGCCCGAGGCGATGGCCGCGGTCCGGGCGGCGATGGCGAACCGCCTTCAGCGGACGGTGAACATCGCGTTGGGCTCGGCGGTGGCGACGATCGGGCTGACCATTCCGGCGGTCCTGATCATCGGGTTCGTGACCGGCAAGACGGTCGAACTCGGACTTGAAAACGTCGAATTGGTGCTCCTTGTGACGACGATTCTCGCCGCGATGGTGAATTTCGGGAGCGGACGGAGTACCGTTCTACAGGGTGCCATCCACACCCTCCTCTTTTTCGCGTACGTGGTCCTCGTCTTCGACGTGCCGACCTGAGACCGCGTTCGCGACCGATTCCCCGACACCCTGATCCGGAGCGCCGCATGGCCACCCGAAAGCAACTCGAAAAGCAGAAGAAGGCTCGTGCCCTCAAGAAGAAGAAGATCACCCTGGCCAAGGAGGCCAGTCGCCGCGAGGAAGGGCCCGAGGAACGTGCGGAGCGACTCGAGCGGCAGGCGAGCGATCGTCAGTTCGGCGGAGACGCCGGCAAGGGCGGGCCGCGAAAGGCGGTCACCGGCCCCAAGATGCATCGTCCCCAGGGAGGCTGATCGCAGCGATGTCCGGGACGCATCGCTGAGGTGATGGTCACCGATCGACGTGGCGAGACCGGGCGAGGGCCGGCCCTCGTAAGATGCCGGGATGACCACCGAATCCGCGTCGACCAAGTCCGCCACCGACCAGGTTCCGCCGCTGCAGCGGGACATTTCCTGGCTTCGCGCCCGCCTTGACGAGATTCAGGACGGCACCGCCCGCCGGGATGTCGATCGGTTGCGGGACATCGTGGACCGGATGCGGGCGACCGGCGCCCCCGATCCGGAACTCGCGGACTTCGACCTCGCCGCCATCCGGGCGATGCTGAAGCGACTGGGAACCGCCTTCCATCTTCGAAACAAGGCCGAGCAGGTGCACATCGTCCGGGTGAATCGCCGTCGCGAACGACACGCGACGCTCGAGGCCCCGCGTCCGGAATCGCTGGGCGAGGCGGTGGGGGTGCTGCATGCCGCCGGATTCGACCTCGACGCGATGCTGGAGACGATCGGACGACTGGACATCCAGCCGACCCTGACGGCGCATCCGACCGAGTCGCGGCGACGAACGATCATCCAGAAACAGGCGCGGATCGCCGAACTGCTCGGGGTCGTCGACGCCGAGGATGCCGGTGAACTCGAACGGTCGCGGGCGGCCGCCGGCGTGCGGCGGGCCCTCGCGGTGACCCTCGCGACCGACGAGATCCGATCGAGCCGGCCGGAGGTCGTGGACGAGGTTCGGACCGGGATCCATCATCTCGCCGGTGTGATTCGCGAAGCGGTGCCGGTGGTGCATCGGGATCTGCTCGACGCGATCGAGCGACACTACGGCACCAGGCCCGTCGCGCTTCCTGAATTCCTGCGCTACCGGTCCTGGATCGGCGGGGATCGAGACGGAAATCCCAACGTCACCGCCGAGGTCACGGAATCCACCCTCCAGGCGATGCGGACCGCGGCCATCGAAGGACATCTCGAAAACCTCGAAATCCTGCACCGGGATCTGAGCATCTCCGATCACCGGGTCCCGATCGCCGGTGAACTGCTGGACGTGATCGATCGGGACGCCGGCCGGTTCGGCGAAACCGATGTGGATGCCGCGTATCTCCGGCATGAACCGTTTCGGCGCCGGCTTCGACAGATCGAACGCCGGCTTCGAGCCGCGATCTCCGATGCCGAGGAGACCTATGCCGCGAACGATCTCCTCGATGATCTCGAGGTCCTGCACCGGGCCCTCCACCACGCCGGCCTCGCGGAGGTCGCCGACGGCGGCACGCTCGCGGATGCCCTCGTTCAGGCCCGGACCTTCGGATTCCATCTTGCGGGACTCGATCTGCGGCAGCACAGCCGGATCCATGAAGGCGCCGTCGCGGATCTGCTTCGGCTCGCCGGCGTCGAGGACGACTACGCATCGCTGGACGAGGAGGGCAAGGCCGCGGTGCTTCGCCGGGAACTCGCGACGAGTCGCCCGCTGCTCGCCCGCGACGCGGCGGTGGCGTCGGCGACCCGGGAGATGCTCGACACGCTCGCGGTGGTGAAGCGGGCCGTCGACCGGGAACCTGCGGCGATCGGCAGCTACATCGTGAGCATGGCCCATGCCGCCAGCGATCTCTACGAGGTGCTGGTCCTGCTTCGCGAGGTCGGTCTCTGGCGTCGTGACGAAGACGGCGTCACCTGTCCCATCGACGTCGCACCGCTCTTCGAGACGGTGGACGACCTCGCGGGGGCCAAGGCCGTGTTGGAAGGAATGTTCGGGGATCCGGCGTACGCCGGGCAGCTTGAAGCGCGGGGCCGCTTCCAGGAGATCATGCTCGGTTATTCCGACAGCAACAAGGACGGCGGCTACTGGGCCGCGAACTGGCGGCTCCAGGTGGCGCAGGACGAACTCGCCCGCACCTGTCGGGAAGCCGGCGTCGAGTTCCGGTTCTTCCACGGCCGGGGCGGCACCGTCGCGCGGGGCGGGGGGCGGGCGCACCGCGCGATTCTCTCCAGTCCGGTCGCCAGTCGGAACGGGCGGATTCGATTCACCGAACAGGGCGAGGTCATCTCCTTCCGGTACGCGATGCCGGCCCTCGCGAACCGGCATCTGGAGCAGATCGCGAACGCGATGCTCCTCGCCTCCTCGGGGTGCGCGGGAACCGCGGACGAGGCGTCGATCGACGCGGTGGACGCCGCGGATGGCCTCATGGACCAACTCGCGGCCGTCTCCCGGGAGACCTACCGGGCGCTCATCGACGATCCCGGATTCTGGCCCGTCTTCGAGGACCGTTCGCCGGTTCGCTTCATCGGTGAGCTGCCGATCGCTTCCCGGCCCGTCTCTCGATCGGGCGGCGGCCTTCAGTTCGAGAACCTTCGCGCGATCCCCTGGGTGTTCTCCTGGACTCAGATGCGTTGCAACGTTCCCGGTTGGTACGGGGTCGGCACGGCGTTCGACCGCGTGGTCTCCGGCGATGAATCGAAACTGGACGCGTGCCGATCGGCCTACCGCGCGGGGGGACACTTCCGGGCGTTCATCGACAATGCACAGCAGGAGATGGCGCGGGCTCGACTGCTCGTCGGTGGCTGGTATCTCGGCACCGCGGACGGGCTCCATCCGAGGATCGCCGCGGAGTTCGAGCTCGCGGAGCGGGCGATCCTCGCGATCACCGGGCAGGGCGGGCTTCTCGACAACAATCCGGTCATCCGGGAGTCGATCCGGGAACGGAACCCCGATACCGATCTGATCAATGCGATCCAGGTCGAACTGCTGCGCCGGGTCCGCGACGAGGCGTACGACGACGAGGTGGAGATGAAGAACGTCGTCCTGCTCGGCGTCAATGCACTGGCGGCGGCGATGCAGAGCACGGGTTGATCGAGGCTCCAGACGGCCCGCCGAGGCCCCTCGCCCCCCGCTCGAAGCCCGCTTCCCGCGAATCCGCCGTTCACGTCTTGACGCGCAGGCATCGGTCCCGGATTCTCGGTGCATGACCATCGCCATCCTTCCGCTCGCCGTCTCGATGCTCGCCGCCGGCCCGACGCCCGCCGGGAACGAACCCCCGCCGGTGATCGAGATCGGGACCGATCTCCAGCCGATGCTCGACGAACATCTCGTCGACTCGATGATCGACGTCCGACTCGAACCGGGTCGTCCGCGCGATGAAGGCGTGGTGTTCCGATTCGATCGCCCCTGGGAGGGCCCGTTCTCCGGGTATGCGACGGTCATTCACGATCGGGGTCGCTTTCTCCTGTACTACCGCGGGCTTCCGGAAGCGGGTGGCGATGGAACCGCGCGGGAGACGACCTGTCTCGCGGTGTCCGCGGATGGACGCCGGTGGTCGAGGCCGGTGCTCGGTCTGCACGAGATCGACGGGACCGATGCGAACAACGTGATCCTCGCCGACGCGGCCCCGGTGACCCACAATTTCAGTCCGTTCCTCGACACCCGACCCGGCGTGGATCCCGACCGGCGATTCAAGGCCCTCGGCGGCAGTGAACGATCGGGGCTGGTCGCCTACGCCTCGCCCGACGGGATCCACTGGTCGCGGATGCGCCAAACCCCGGTGCTCGTCGACGGCATGTTCGACTCCCAGAACGTCGCCTTCTGGTCGGAGGCGGAACAGTGCTACTGCTGCTATTTCCGCACGTGGTCGGAAGGCGGCTACCGCGGATTCCGCACCGTCAGCCGTTCGACCTCTCCCGATTTCCTCGAGTGGTCCGAATCCGTGCCGATGCGTTTCGGCGAGGGGCCGTTGGAGCATCTCTACACCAACCAGACGCATCCGTACTATCGATCCCCCGGCATCTACGTCGGCATCGCGGCCCGCTTCATGCCCGGCCGACAGGTGGTGGACGATGCGGCGGCAGCGTCACTCGGCGTGGATCCGAAGTACTACCGCGACTGTTCCGACGCGGTGCTGCTCACGTCCCGCGGGGGCGATCGCTACGACCGTTCGTTCCGGGAAGCCGTCATCCGCCCGGGAATCGGACTGGAGAACTGGGTCTCGCGTTCGAACTACCCCGCGTTGAACGTGGTGCCCTCCGGTCCGGAGGAGATGTCCGTCTACGTCAACCAGAACTACGCCCAGCCGACCGCGGAGCTTCGGCGCTATTCGATGCGGGTCGACGGACTGGCGTCGATGCGGGCCGACGCCGCGGGTGGCGTGTGGACGACCCGGCCCCTGACCTTCGCCGGCGACCGCCTGGAGCTGAACTTCGCCACGTCCGCCGCGGGCGGAATCCGAGTGACGCTGCTCGACGTCGACGGCTCGCCGATCTCCGGATACGGCGACGACGACGCGATCGAGCAGATCGGCAACGAGATCGATCGGACCGTGACGTGGAGGAAGGGGCCGGCGGTGGGGGATCTGGCCGGGCGTCCGGTGCGGATCCGCTTCGAGATGCAGGATGCGGATCTCTTCGCGTTCCGTTTTCGAAACGCCGCGTCGTCGATGGACGCCGTCGTCCCGGCCGGGCCGGCGTCCGTCGAACTTCGATCGGTGGAACGGATCTGGGAAGAGGGTTCCCACAACGCCTTCACCGACCTGCTCGAGGTCGACGGACGTCTCTTCTGCGCGTTTCGCGAAGGCGATTCCCACGTGGGTGGCTCGAACGGTCGGATCCGCGTGATCATGCTCGAACCCGGCGACGCGGCGGCGTGGCGATCGGTCGTCCTCCTCGAGGAGCCGGGTGTGGATCTCCGCGATCCGAAACTCTCCCTCGCGCCGGATGGCCGCATCATGGTCGGATTCGGTGGGTCGATCTACGAGGGGGACACGCTTCGGAGCTGTCGCTCCCGCGTCGCGTTCCTGGACCCGCAGGGGGGTCGGTCGGGGCCGGTTCGGGAGGTGGTCGTCGACGATCGCATTCGAACCGACCACGACTGGCTCTGGCGGACCACCTGGCACGAGGGCGTCGGATACGGGGTCGTGTACCAGGCTTCGCCGGACGCGTCCGGGATCCACCTCGTCAGCACGGTCGACGGCGTGAACTGGGACCTCCGGGCAGAGCTTCCGGTGTCCGGGACGCCGAACGAGGTCACGATCCGGTTCGCGCCGGACGGTTCGATGCGGGCGTTGATCCGCCGGGAAGGTGGTGACGGCCGGGCCTGGTTCGGCGCGGCGAAGCCGCCGTTCGATCGCTGGTCGTTCACGCCGTTGCCGGAGTCGCTCGGCGGTCCGGATTTCATCGGGCTCGCGGACGATCGCTGGCTGGTCGGTGGCCGGCGGCGTGGCGTCGACGGTCCGAGCACCGTCCTCGGAATCTGGGATGAAGGGGCGGACGGTGGCTGGACCGACGTCGCGGTGCTTCCGTCCGGAGGGGACACCAGCTATCCAGGTTTCGTCCGGATCGATGACGAGATCCTCGTCTCGTACTACTCGTCGCATGAGGGGAAGACGGCGATCCACCTCGCCCGGCTGGGACTCGAACCCGCCCCGTCGGTCCCGTGATTCAGGCGGGACGTTCGCTCGGCGGCGAGACCGGATCGATCCACGGGTGGAGGCCTTCGACGAGTCGATCCGCGGTCGGGGGCCCCATGGTCCCGGGCTCATAGGATTCGACGGGGCCGGGGTGCTCGACGATCGGGGCGAGTGCCGTCCAGGTCCCCTCGATGATGGGTTGCGTCGCGAAGCGGGTCGGATTGCCGTCGAGGGCGTCACCCAGCAGCTGCTCGTAGGGGAGTTTCTCGTTCTCCAGCGCGGTCTTGAAGTCGACGTCCATGATCACGTCGGTGGATTCCATGATCGCGGACTGCGTCGGATCGAGGGCCTGAACCCTGGTCTGCACGCCGTCGTTGTGGCCGAGTCGGATCCGGATCCAGTTCGGTTCGGGGGCTTCACCGCCATGTCGGTCCTTGCCGAAGAGATCCAGCGGTGGCTGCTTCAGGACGATCACCGCCTCGGTGCCGGTCCGGGCGAGCGCCTTGCCCGCACGAATCACGATGGGCACCCCGGCCCACCGCCAGGAGTCGATGTGCACCCGCAACGCGACGAAGGTCTCGGTGTCGGAGTCCTTCGCGACGCCGTCGACGTCGAGGTATCCCGCGTACTGCCCGCGAACGACGTCGGCCGCGTCGATCGGACGCATGGCATTGAACACGTCGAGCTGGGCCGCGTGGATGTGGGTCGGATCGACCGAACTCGGCGGCTCCATCGCGAGCAGGCCGACGACCTGCATGATGTGGTTCTGGATCACGTCCTTGAGGGCCCCGACCCGGTCGTAGAACGAGCCGCGATCGGCGACGTCGAACGACTCCGCCATGGTGATCTGGATGCATTCGATGTGATCTCGGTTCCAGATCGGTTCGAAGAGCCGGTTGGCGAACCGCCAGACCATGATGTTCTGCACCGCGTTCTTGCCGAGGTAGTGGTCGATGCGGTAGAGCTGGTCGTCGGTCAGCATCGACGAGAGGGCGCCGTAGAGCGCGACGGCGGAATCGTAGTCGTGACCGAATGGCTTCTCGATCACGACCCGGACGTTCGGATCGCCGAGGAGTCCGGCGTCATGGAGGCCGCGAACGGTCTTCTCGAAGAGGCCGGGCGGGATCTCGAGGTAGTAGAGCGGTCGGGCCGCGTCACCGATCGCCTTCTTCACCGCCGCATAGGTCTCGGGCTTGGTGTAGTCGCCCTGCACGAAGGTCATTCGGGCCGCCATCGCCGACCAGACCGCGTCGTCGATCTCATCGCCCGCCGCCTCGATGTCGGCGCGGGCGTTGGAGCGGAACGTCTCGTCGGTCCAGTCGCTGAACGCCACGCCGACGATCGGCATGTCGAGGAGCCCGCGGGCGGCGAGGCGGTAGAGCGAGACGAAGGTCATCTTCCGGGCGAGGTCGCCGGAGGCGCCGAAAAGCACGAGTGCGTCGGAGCGTGAATCGGACATGGGAGCTTCCCAGGGGGTCTTTCGGGCGGAGTGGTCTGGCGTGAACGTCGGACGGTACCCTGAACCGGGAAGGACGGCAGGAAAGCCACTGAACCCGGTGGGTGGTGGAAGCAACAGGAGAATCTACTGATGCGGCAGATCGGATCAAAGGCCCTCGTCCACCGGCCACGCCTCGCGCTGTTCGCGTTGCTGCTGGCCGGCTCGGCGAGCATGGCATCGGCGATCGCGGAGGTCGACGAACGGTTCGAGCGGTGGGACCGGGATGGTGACGGCCGGCTGGTGCCCGAAGAGGTTCCGGAGCATCTTCGAGGGAACTTCGATCGGGTCGATCGCAACGGCGATGGATTCATCGACCTCGAGGAACATGCGGCGGTGGTCGGCCGACCGAACCGGAATCCAGGGGACGAGGTTCGTCTGGTGTCGGATGTCGCCTACGCCGGTGACGGCCATCCACGTCATCGTCTTTCTCTGCTCCTCCCGAAGAGGCCGACGGTGCCGGAACCGCTGCCGATGATCGTCTACATCCATGGCGGAGGCTACCGGTCGGGCCATCATCGGGATGGAGTGAGGGTTCTGATGGATCTGGTGGCGATGGGACGATACGCAGGGGCGAGCATCGGATATCGCCTCACCGACGAGGTCGTCTGGCCGGCGCCGTATGAGGATTGTCGGCAGGCCCTGGGTTGGATACGAGCTCATGCCGGAGATCTCGGAATCGACGCTCGTCGGATCGTCGCCTATGGACACTCCGCCGGAGGCCACATGGCCTTGATGCTTGCGGTCGACGAGGTCGGACCGAATCGACTGGCCGGCGCGATCGACTTCTTCGGGCCCACGGATCTACTGGCCATTCAATCCCAGATGCCACCCGACGGCGTGATCCAACATGACGCTCCGGATTCACCGGAGTCGCAGCTGGTGGGCGGTCCGGTGCAGGAGCATCCGGAGCTGGCGCGCTCCGCGAGTCCCATCGAGTTCGTCGACCGCGCCGATCCTCCGCTGCTGGTGATTCACGGCGATCGAGATCGGCTCGTCCCGTTTGCGCAGTCGAAGACGTTCGTGGATGCGATCCGAAGAGAAGGTGGATCCGCCGTCTTCCTCCAGATCGAGGGTGGCGGTCATGGAGGATTCCGCAATCCGCGGATTTTCGAGGCGGTGAGGGCCTTTCTTGAGCACCATCTGCACGGGAAGGGAACTTCTCCGATCAGCGCTTCGCTGCCCAACGCGCCCGGAGGCTAGTCCTCCTCGGTTCGACCGGCCGCCCGCTGGACTTCGGGGATGGATGTCAGCGTGGCGAGGATCTCAGGCCAGCGTTCTCCGGCGATTCCCGCGATGCTCATCTTGATGGTCTGGGTGCCGGTGTTGTCGTCGAACGTGCACGATTCGATCCGGTACTTGAGGCCCTCCGCCTCGAGCACGGACTTCCACGCGGCATCCCCGGTCTCCAGCCCCCGGATGGTGAGCCGGACGGTCGACCGGTGTTCGCGGGGCGTGAGCCGGTTGAACGCGAGCAGGATGAGCATCAGGACCGCGATGACCGAGGTGCCGACGGTGGCGACCTCGAGGTTTCCATTCCCGAGGGCGAGTCCGATCACCACCGAGAAGATGACGAACGCCGCGTCGAGCGGATCCTTGATGGGCGTTCGGAAGCGAACGATCGCAAGGGTGCCGAACAGCGTGAACGCCGCCGCGAGGTTCGAGCCGACCGCCATCGTGGACATCGCGATGAGCGGGGCGATCAGCAGCAGCGTCCGCCAGAGCGTGTAGATCGGCCGCTCGCGGTGGGCGAGCAGGTGCAGGATCGAGACCACGAATCCGAAGGCGATCGCCAGGCAGAGCGTGATCAACGGATCCGGGGCCGCCCCGTCCGGCACGGGGCCGTTGAGGATCGCCGCGGTCTCGCCGGGACCGGGACTGGTGGTGCGGAGCAGGGTGGCGAGCAAACCAGGATCGGGCTTCATGGGTTGAATCCGGAACGGAAGATTGAAGGCGGGTTCGTCAGGACCCGAATCCTCGGGCGAGCCGATCGGGCGAGATGCCGATCCATCTCAACGGGCTCATCATCACTCACACTCGGTCGGTATCGGCTGGATTCCGCGGTCTCATTCGCGTTCCTTCGTCGGTTCGGCGGGCTTCAGATCATCGTGGGCGAGGAGGAAGCGGCGTCGTTCCGCGGCGAGTGACTTCAGCGACTGATCGTCGCCGTAAAGAGATCGGAGGAAAGCCGTGCGATCGCCCAGAAACGGATCGCGGACGACGTCGGCCTCGATGAGTTCCCGGTAGGCGTCGATCCGCGGTCCCAGCGTCTTCCAGGCGAGCTGCACCTCGGCGACCTCCCGAAGGATCTCGAGGTATTCGGCTCGCCACGCGGGGACCGCGAGGATCCGGGCGATCACCGGTCGGGTTTCGAGCTCGTCCGCGAAGGCGAGCGGAGGTTGGGTCGCACCACCGCCCTGGCCACCTCGGCCCGGTCCACCGCGGCCGCCTCGCCCGCGGCCTCGGCGTTCGCCCCGGCGGGCATCCTGGCCACCACCCGCACCACGATCCCGGTCGCCACCCCGATCGAATCCCCCTGGCCCTCGCGGCGTTCCACCGCGATCGACCCCGGGGGGCGGACCATCGGCGCCGGAATCCGCGGGGGGGCCACCCGGACCACCGCCGCCACCCGGACCACCGCCGCCACCCGGACCACCGCCACCGCCGGGACCACGGCGACCGCCGCCGCCGCGGCTGCGGCCGAAGGTCTCGTTGTTGTCGTAGTGCACGAGGTGGAAGATCCCCTCGGGATCCATGTAGACGTAGTAGTCGCTGCCACGGCTGTAATAGCCGTCGGAATCGAGCAGCGCATTGTCGACCGCGAGGAATCGGATCACCTCACTCACGTCGAGGTGATCCGGCAGCGTGTCCTCGAGTTCCTGGTCGGGCGTCTCGCGCAGGACCCGGCACAGTTCGATCAACGCGTCCCAGTCCTCGGGACCGGCCGAGTCGGTCTTCAGCTCGTAACGACCGGTGTAGTCGTCTCGATCGGATCCGTGGTACGCGAGCGCGCCGCCGCCGGAGAAGTCGGGCGGGACCTTCCATCGCACGCCCTTTCGGGTGCCGTGGTGATGCTTCGTGAAGTCCTTGTTGATCTGCTCGACGTTCGCATACACGCCGACGTAGACGCCGTTGACGACCACCCGGACGAAATTGGCCTTCGGGGCCGGCACGTATTCTCCGGCGATGTTCGAGAAGAGGACCTCCCGCATCATCGAGGTGTCGCCGTTCGCGTTCAGCAGGTTGAGCGTCCGATGGCCGTCGATCCGGAGGTCGTCGTCGTAGGCGTCGATCGAGATGCCGAACGACTTTTTGGCGGGCATGTCGAAGGACGTGTTCCCGCGATAGGAGACGCCGACCTCGCCGACTTCGCGGCCGTCGAGGAGCAGCGTCGCCGGGACCTCCACGTCGGTGCCGTGGAATGCGACCATCTCCTGGTGCCAGTCGTCTTCAGGGAACTGGAGGAAGATGGTGTGAAGGACGTCCCGATCGTAGAGGCCGGTGTCTTCGAGTCGGGGAACCGCATCGAGATCATCGGGATCGATCCGGAGGGCGTCTTCGCGGGTCTCCGGTCGCGTCATCTCCTCGCCACCGCGG
>NYSY01000135.1 GCA_002683215.1 Planctomycetaceae bacterium | reverse complement strand
GTTCGGGGCGTCGGCGGGACAGTGCTTCCCGGTCTTCTCGTGCGAGCCGGATCCGTGCACCTCGCCGTCGTTCTGCGCGACGTGGAAGTCGATCGTCCACGGTCGCAGCGCGTCGGTCATGGTCTCGTACGCGGTCCAGAACGCATCGTCGTCGTGTTCGGGCGCGACCAGCGCATGTTCCGGCGCGTTGTATCCCATCAGGTAGAGGTAGGAGTGCGCGAGATCCGCCTGGAACCCGACGGTCTCGGGCATGCCGACCGCTTCGAGGAGATCGAGCACGTCACGCCAGGAATGCATGCCCGCCCAGCAGATCTCGCCCTCCATCGCGAGCCGTTCGCCGTGGTCGGCGGCGATGCGGCCCGCTTCACGAAAGGTCTCCGCGATTCTCGCGGTGTGCGTCTTCGGATCCGCTCGCCATCGTTCGACGCCGAACTCCGCGGAGTCGATGCGGATCAGGCCGCAGGAGCGGACGCCGTGTTCGTTCCAGATCGCCGCGACTCGGCAGGACTTCTCGATCGCGGCGAGGAATCGCGCCCGCTGCTCGTCGTCTCCCATCGCCGAGTCACCGACGGTGCCCGGCCAGACCGGAGCGACCAGCGAGCCGATCCCGAGCCCGTGTCCCGCGACCTCGTCCGCGATTCGCCGCAGGTCGGCCTCGTCCGCATCGGGATCCGTATGGGGGTGGAAGACGAAGCAGTCCACGCCCTCGAAGCGTTGGCCGTCCACCTCGGCGGCGGCGGTGAGCTCCAGCATTCGGGACAACGGGATCGGCGGATGGTCCGTGCCGTCCTCCTTGCCGACGATGCCCGGCCACATGGCGTTGTGGAGTCTAGGCTTGGTGTGCGACATGGCGTTGGTCCTTCGGCTGTGGTTTCGGCGCCGGCGATCCTCGGGCCGGCTCAATCGTGGTGGTGATCGCCGACCTCAGGGAGATCGTCGTGGACGTCGGGTCCGAAGTATCGCAGGATCACGAGATCCTCGGTCTCCGATCCGTTCTCGAAGCGGAGTCCCGCCCGAGCCGCGTGGTCGGTGACGAAGACCTCGTCCTGCGTGAGTTCGTGGAAACGAATCAGTTTCGGACAGTCGAGGGCCAGGCCGTTCACCCGACCCGAGCCCTGCACCACGATCAGCGAACTGGCCCCCGGATCCGTGATCGTCACGCCCGCGCCGGGCCGCACGGTCAGCTCCCTGGCGGAGAACCGTTGGCGGGCCGCGACCGTGCCGTAGACGATCCAGCGGTCGGCATGCGCTTCGCTCCGGGAGTGCACGATGGGTTCGAGATAGTGGTGGTCCTTGAAGTTCGGATCGAGGTTTCGTTCCCAGTCGAGCTGGTCGAGAATGAACTCGACGTCGTCGTGCCGGTCGGCGGGCATGTCCTTGACCAGCAGTGATCTCGGGACCGCGCGACCCTCGACGAGGTTCTGGTACATCCCGAAGACGTCGCTGCCCCACTGCGGCTCGTAGGTGCAGAGGGATCCGGGGGCGTGCAGGACGCAGGGCGGGATCAGCCAGCCGGTTCCGACCTGCAGTTTGTAGGCCTTCGAGCGTTCGAGGATCCGATTGTCGCCCCGGTGCCAGTCGGCGATGCAGCGACGAACGTCTTCACGGGTGGTTCCCGGCTCGAATCCCATGAAGGTGTACGGGAAGTTGTTGCCCACGTTGTTGTGCTGGGGCGGGAAGTAGTAGGCCTCGGGCTTGCCCTCGCGGCCGACCATCGCCGCCTGCTCGTCGTTCTGGTGCATGTGATGCGGTATGGGGCCCATGTTGTCGAAGAACTTCGAGTACACGGGCCAGCGCCCGTACGTCGACCAGATCGAGGCGCCGACGATGCCCGCGCCGAGTTCCGCGACGACGTCCCGGAGCAGGAAGCGGGCGCCGTCGTGCACCACGTACGACAGCCCCTCATCGGGTTCGCGACCGTCGTTGGCGGCCTCGGTGGTCGAGCCGAACCACCGCTCGTCGATACCGCCCCGTTCGAGTCCATAGGCGTAGGTATCGTCGGGATGGAGCTTGAGCCGCAGGCCGGGTTGCAGGAAGGCGCGGGGAACCCAGTTGGGGGCGAGTCGCAGGAGGCCGCCGGTCGCCTCCATCGCCGCCTCCGCCGCGGCGCGGACCGAGGTCGAGATGGTCTTCAGTTCGCGGCGGTCGCTCGTGGGGGCGGTCGTCATGGCGTGCAGGATAGGGGCCAAGCCTCCGGGAGTCGTCGATCCGCCGCTCCGGCACCGTCGGGGGGGCTTCGGGGCGATCGGTCCCGGGAGCGGGGCGACGCCTTCGGCCGATTCCGTCGGCCGGTCGCGGATAGAGTCTCGTCCATGATCGACCGCGAACCCGGGCTCGGATCCGCCATCTCCTTCGTCACCCTCGGGGTCGCCGATCTTGCCCGGAGCCGGGCGTTCTACGCGGCGATGGGCCTCGAAGCGCATCCGCGGAGCAACGAACACGTCGTCTTCCACGACCTCGGCGGGCAGGTCTTCGCCTTGTTTCCGCGGGCCGCGCTGGCGGAGGACGCCGGCGTGCCCGCGTCGGACGCCACGGCGGCGATCGCGGCTTCACTCTCGGTCAACGTCTCGATGGAAACCGAGGTCGAAGCGATTCTGCAGCGGGCGGAACGCGCCGGCGGACGGATCACCCGGCAGGCCTCGCCGCCGCCGTGGGGCGGGGTGCGCGGTTACTTCGCGGATCCCGATGGTTTCGCCTGGGAGATCGTGTGGAATCCGGCCGTGACCATCGACGCGGATGGTCGCGTCCGGCTCTGACTCGAGGCAACGCAGGATTCAAGCAGGCAGGAAAGCCCCCGCTTCGCGTGATGCGGGGGCGTTTCCGTTCGTCGGCTCTTCCACTCGTCGTCGGTGTCCGGCGGTCGGTCAGCTGGTCCCGATCGAAACGTCGACCGGCTGGGGTGCCGGCTGGAAGTTGGGCTGTACCGCGAGCTGCAGCGGGAGTCGCTTCCCATCGGGGTCACGGGGCAGATTGTCGTTGTCGATGATCTTCTGGATCGCCATGATCCCCTCGATCAGCATCTCCGGTCGCGGCGGGCACCCGGGGACGTACACGTCGACCGGGATGAACTGGTCGACGCCCTGGACCACGGCGTAGGTGTCGAAGACGCCCCCGGTCGAGGCGCAGGCGCCCATCGAGATGACCCACTTCGGTTCCGCCATCTGCATGTAGATCCGCTGGAGCACGGGGAGCGTCTTCACCGAGACGCGACCAGCCACGATCATCAGGTCGCTCTGGCGGGGGCTGAATCGCATGACCTCGGCACCGAAGCGGGCGAGGTCGAAACGGCTGCATGCAGTCGCCATCAGCTCGATGCCGCAGCAGGCCGTCGCGAAGGGCATCGGCCAGACGCTCGATCGCCGTGCCCAGTTGGCGACACGGTGAAATTGCGTGGTGAGGATGCTGTCGGTGGGGAGTGCGGCTTCAATGCCCATGGTGCGTGTTCTCGAAGTTCGGGAGATCTGTCTGGATTCGTCCGGCCGGCGGGGTCGGATGCGTCAGTCGACGAAAGACGTGCCCTTGTACGTCCGGGTCTTGGTCTTGAAGAGGTTCTCGTTCCCTTCCGTGACGTTGGGCTCGTAGACGTCCCCGGTGTAGTTCGGCGCGTTCTTCACGCCTACCACGCGCCTGTAGCAACCCGCCGTGAGGACCAGCGAGGCCGTCACGGCAAGGAGGGCGATCGTTCGAATGGCGGTGCGTTCGGGCATGAAGGGGTCCGTTGGGGGCGAAAACGATCGGATCGACCGGCCCGCCACGGGCCCGCTGGATCAGCGGAGCAGTTCGACGAGCCGGCGTTCCGACACCACCATCGTATATCGCCCGTCGAGCCGAAGCATCCTCAAGACCTCCAACATTCTGCGGGAGGCGTGGAGATATGGATCCGAACCTCGTTCTTCCGCCATTCGAGCCAGCTCGAGGAGGAGTCCGATGGCCATGCTGGAGGGGACCGACACCGCCGAAAGGTCGACCAGCAGCCGCTTTGGGGAGGTCCGGCGGTCGCGGTACTCCGTCGCGACGAGCCCGGCGATCGCCGAGGCCTCGTCGCGGTCGATGGTCGGCCCCAGCGGCCGGACGAGGACGGAATTCGGGGCCAGCCGAAGCTCGGCCGGCTCGGTGGTCGAGGTCAGCCGGTCGGGGCCTCGATTTCCTGAAGCGTTCTGCCAGGCGATTTCGATCGTTTCATCGTGGTTCGGGTACTGCATGGACAACAGGTCGAATACGACCGGGCCACATGCACGTCTTCCGTCGGAGCTCGTTCATGCCGCGGTCGGAATGTTCGGGTGGTGGGGATCACGCGACGATCCATCGTCGATATGCGGACCTTCAATCGGCGACGACGACCGGTACGAGTCGAAGCGAGGTGGCGTCGTCGAGGACCGACGCGCGTCCCCGGTCCCGGGCGGCGGCCTCGAACCGGTAGCCACCGAATCGTTCGATGCCCGTCGGGTTCGCGAGGATCGCGGTGCGGATCGCGAGGGCGGGTGGAGCGGGGAGTCGCCGGGCCGAATTTCGGTCGAGTTGCACGATCGCGGGGCCGGAGGGCGGGACCGGGCGTCCCTCGATCCGGCGTTCACCACCAACCACGAGGATGCCGAAGGCGCTTCGTTGGAGGATCGCGTCGGCGATGCCGCCTTCGATCGGAAGCGTCGGTCCCGGTCGGACATCACGTCGGGCGGCGTCGAGGATCCAGGTCCTCGGATCGCTGGTGCCGTCGATCGAGCCGCCGACCACCAGAACTCGTTCGCCGTCGAGGGCGATCGAGGCGGCATCCCGCAGGGCCGGTACCGACGTGTCATGCCAGTGGACCTGACGAATGCCGCTCGGTGAAAGATGAATCGAACATACCGAGGTCCCGCCTTCCTCGAGCCTGCCACCGATCACCACGAGGTGATCCGGCCCCAACGCCGAAACGGATGGGTGAAGGAGCGTCGTGTCGAGCGTGGCCGGCGGTGACCAGCGTTCCGCTTCGGGATCGAAGATGGAGAATCGGTTCTGGTGCAGAAGCGCCACGCGTCCGTCGGGAAGGATCGTCGCGGCATGTCCTTCGAGTCCGCCGTCCGTCGTCTCGAACGGCGGCGTCGTCGCCCGGCGTCGGTGCGGTTGCGTGGGCTCGCAGATCTCGACGCTGCCCAGTCGGGTGACCTCGCCCGGCAGGACGCCGGTCCAGCCCCCGATCACCAAGAGTCGTTCTTGGTCGAGGGCGATGATCGTCGCGCCGGCTCGCGGCGTCAGCAGCGCGCATCCGACCGGTTCCCAGCCGTGGCGGGGATGCCGGACCTGTACCGCGGCGGTCGCGGCGAGGTCGGCGGTGAATCCGCCCAACAGCACCGCGGTTCGGTCGAGTGTCGCGGTGCCGGCATCGGCGACGGCGATTCTCGGCGCCGGTTCGGGTCGCCAGACCGCGGGGTGCGTTCGCGTCGCGATCGAGGCATCGCCGGGGGGTTCGACCGCCGCCGGAGCGGCGCTCGCGAACAGAAGCGCGGCGGCGCCGGCGATCCGAACGGTCCGGGATCGGTGGCTGGAACGGCCCATGCCGGAGGTATCGGACGCCGCGTCCGCGCACTTGAACCTCGGTTCGGGACTTCGCCGGGATCGCGGACAACTCCCCTGAACGGCCGGCATGATCCGGCCGACCCGACCTGCATGAGATTCGCCATGCTGTCGTTGCTGCTCGCTGCCGGAGCGTTTCGCCTGGTCACGCCGCCGGTGGACGACACCGAAGCGGGGCCACCGATCGAGATCCGGCTCGACGGCGGAAGTGATGCCGCACTGGAGTCGAAGATCAGGGGGATTCTCGGGCGGTACCCGGCGATGAAGCGGCATCGAACCACCCGGTTCGAACTGCTGTCGGATCTGCCCGATGAGGAGTCGGCCCGCCACGGCCGATTGCTCGAACGAACGGCCCATGCGGTCGATGACTTCTGCAGGATGCTCGGCATCGAAGGCGATGATTCGGGGCGCGAAGGGCGGCGGCTCGTCATCGCGTTCTCATCGAGAACCGAATTCATGGGGTTCGCCGGTCGGAGCGACCAGGTCCATGCTCGATGGCTGGCCGGCTACTTCGCGCCGAAGGGCGGACACATGGTGTACCACCACGCCAGCGACAATCCGTCGGTGCGGGATGCGACGACCCGGCTCGCCCGTCACCGGTCCGGTGGCGGTGACGTCGATCCGGCGCAACTCGACGCGCTCGAATCGTTCTCCGATCACGCCACGGCGTCGGTCGTGATCCACGAGGGGGTGCATCTCCTGCTGCACGAGCAGGGAATCCTCACCGCTTCCACCGAGAATCCGATCTGGCTGATCGAGGGGATCGCCGGAAGCTTCGAGCCCCACACCGTGTCCGAACGCTTCGGTCCGGGCCGACCCGAGAACGGTCGAACCGCGGAGTTCCGACTGCAACTCGCGGCGGGACGGGTGCCGTCCATCGCGTCGATGATCGAAGCTCGCGCGGTGCCGGACGGCGAAGCCTCGCGGGCCGCCTTCTACGATGCCTCCGCGACCCTTTGCAGCTGGCTGGTGCGCAACGAGCCGGCGGGCATGGCACAGTATCTCGCCCGTCCGAACGCCGCTTCGGCGACGCCGGAGCAAGGGCGGCACATCGCCTTCGAGCAGGCTTTCGGTCCGATCTCATCGATTCAACGGCGATGGCTGGAGGCCGAGCGGGCGGCGGCGGGACTGCCCCGGCCCTGAACCGAGATCGTCGGTGAATCACGCGGTGCCCGCGACGAACACGGCATCACCCGAGGGTGTTCGAGGGGTGTTCGACGCCATCTCCTCGCTCAGGGAACCGCGGGCCCCGGCGCCGGCGTGGTCGGGGGCGCGGACTCCGTCAGATCGAACTCCAACGGCCGTGTGATCTCGAGGGTGCCGACCCGGCGTCGCTCGTGCGGATCGATGCTGCCGATCGAATTCGGCGGCGTTGCATCGAAGGGCGCGGGGGCGGGGGTGGTCGGCGTGGCTGGGGCGGCGCTCGAGTCCGCCGCGGCGTCGAACTCCCGGGCCAGTCTGCGGAGCACCTCCCCGATCGATTCCGCGGCGGCTCCGATTCCCGGTGCCGTGGTGGTGGGGGTCGCACATCGGGCTTCGCCGATGGCGCTTCGCAGGGTTCTTTCGGTACCGGCGGCGATCTCCACCGCCTCCACCAGCGCGGCGGTCGCCTTGGTGACGGCGGAGAGATCACCGTGGAAGTCGCGTCGCATGGCGCTCGCATGGCCGAGGATCTGTCGAAGTTCGACCGTCGCGGTCGCGGCGGCCGTGGTCTCGGTCGTTCGGGTGGCCATCGGGGAAGTCGTCTGTGCGAGCGTCGCCTCGAGCCGTTCCGAAGCGAGTTCGGCCCGTCGGGTCGCTTCGCTCTGGGCGGCGATGAGATCCTCGGACCGCTTCAACTGGAGTTCGAGCGCCTCCAGCATCCGCACCCCGATCCGTAGTTCGTCGCGAATGGCGTCGGTCGTGGTGGCGGGAGCGGTGGAGAGGCCGTTGGTGGCGTTTCCGGTCGGGTCGATGTTCGGCGTCGGCGAGGTCATGGGGATCCTGTTCGTCGTTTCGGCCCGGCCCGGATCGTCGTTGGGACGAATGGTGGGAGGCCCTTCAATCTCGTTCGTGGGTCGACCCGCACCGATGGACGACCAGATGTCGTTCATGCCGCCCCCGTCACGGTCGACGGTGTCGGAGGCCTTCGTATCTTCGTGGCTCACGGGGGATTCGTCCATCGGCATGCTGGTCTCCAACCAACCGACCCACTGGAGATCCCGGATCCTCCGGGAATCGATCGAGGCGCTCGCCACGATCGGATCTTCGGGTCGATGTGGGACAACCCGCTCGACCGCCCGCTCCTTTCATTTCGGCCGGGGGTGACCTTGGAGTCCAGTTATCCCCCGACCGGCGGTGCTTCGGCGTCCAACGACCGCAGGTTCATGCCCTCCACCGCAGCCCGCTGGGCGGATCGGAGGCGTTCGAAGAGGGGGCCGAATTCCATGGATCGCTCGTCGGCGAAGTCGAAGCCGATCGAGAGGATCTCGTCCAGGTCGATTCGATCGGCGGGCTTCGCGAGGCTGTAGCCCTCCATGGAGTCGAGTCTGAGGAGGATTCCGGCCCGCTCGAGGCGGTCCAGGATCGCTCGGACGAGCCGGAGATCGAGTTTGAGCTCCCTCGAGATGGTGTCCGGCTCGGTGGCCCTCCCTCCTTCGAAGCCGGCCGCGACGAGCTGGACGACGCGGATCGCGATCGCGGGATCGACCAGCCCTTCCCCTTCGTCCTGCCGGGCCAGAATCTCGATGTCGCGGCCGCGAAGGACCTGGATGATCGCGGAGACCTCGAGACCGAGCAGGACGAAGATCCACATGAGGTACATCCAGAACATGAACAGGGGAATCAGGCCGAGCGAGCCGTAGAGCTTGTTCAGCGTGAGGGCCTGCGAGGTGTAGATGCCGAGGAGATGCTTCGCGGCCTCGATCAGGATCGCGGCGGTGAACGCGCCGACCATCGCGGGTCGGACCTTGACCACGGTGTTCGGCACCCACAGGTAGGACATCAGGAGGAGGACCCACAGGACGAAGGCGCCGGCGAGGAATTCGATGGTCGTGGCGAGCCAGGCCCAGTCGGGCAGCACGCCGCGGATCGCGTCGATCCGATCGATGACGAGTGGCGCGCCGCCGATCAGCACCGCGGGAAAGGTGAGCAGGAACCAGTAGATCATCAGCCGCTTGAGCCAGGTCCGGCCGTGAGGAGCCCGGTAGATCCGGTTGAAGCCCTCCTCGATCGTGACCAGCACC
>NYSY01000134.1 GCA_002683215.1 Planctomycetaceae bacterium | reverse complement strand
GCAGGCCGCGGGCGTTCCCGCGGTTCGAATCGCCACGGCGCCCGGAGGCTGAATCGTGCGGATCGTTCCTCGACATCATCAGTCCGACCGACGCATGGCGCTCTCGCTGTCGTCGATGATCGACGTGGTGTTCCTGCTGCTGGCCTACTTCCTGATCACCACGGTGGTGACGCAGCGCGAGGATCGGCTGACCCCGAATCTCCAGCTGGAGCGGGACACGAGCGGTGGGGAGACGCAGGACTTCGAGCCGCAGGTGATCGAGGTGCTGATGGTCGAGTCGGGGGTGATCTACCGGGTCGGGGGTCGGGACTTCACGGATCGGGCCGCCCTGGTCGCAGCGCTCGAGGCGCTTCCCAAGGATCCGGGGCTGTTCATCCGGGTGACCGCCGGCCCGTCGGTCGGGGACGCGGCGATGGCGATCCAGTGCGGCCGCGATGCCGGATTCGAGGAGGTGACCTATGTCCCGGCCGCGGATTGAGCCGATGCTCGCGGTACTGCTGGCCGGGCTCCTCCTCCCTTCCTTCGGTCGGGTCGCGGTCGGTCAGGATCGCGCCGCCTCGTGGCTCGAGGCCCGGGGGATGTACGAACTCCTGCAGATCCACCTCGAACAGGGCCGGGCCGAAGCCGCCGATGATCCCGCCCGGCGGGCCCGCATGGCGTCCCGGCTCGCCGGGGTCTACGCCTCGCTGATCGAACGAAGCACCGACGACGAGGATCGCGCGGTGCTGGTGGCCAAGGCCCGACGGCTGCTCGCCGACGATTCGATCGAGGATGCCGAAGCACTCCGACTGGCCCTGCTCCGCACCCGCTATCAGGCGGCGTCCGGCACGATCGAACGCGGTCGCGTGGATCTCGCCGAGCCGGCGGAGGTCGTCGCCGCGGAACGTGAACTCGACGACCTCGCCCGGGATCTCGTCGGGCTGGGTCAATCGCTGACCGACGTGATCAAACGGGGTGACCGCGGGCTCGACCGGGCCCGGGGGATGCGGGTAATCCGCCTCGACGAGGAGATCACCGCGGCCCGGCGGATGCTCGTCGCCGCGTCGCTGCTCGAAGGCTGGTCGCTCTACTACGCGGGTCGGGCCCTCGACGATGAAAATCGGCTCGGTCGCGCCCAACTCGCCTTCGGGCGGGTGCTCGATGGCGACGAGGTGGTGCCGGGTCCGGACGACGTCTCCGTCGACCGACAGGAATTCGAGTACTTCGCCAGCGCGATCCTCGGGCTGGCGATGAGCAGTGCGGAACTGGTCTCGCACCTCGGGGCGGGGCCGTGGTTCAACCGACTGGAGATGTCGCAGACCCATCCGGCGATCCTGCAGGCGACGCCGGGTTGGCGACTCGCGTCGGCGATCGATGCAGGATCCTTCGACATCGCCGAGACCCTGCTTCGATCCCTGATCGAAGCGGCGGACGGTGGATCGAATCCCGAGGCCCTGCCCACCGCGTGGCTTCGACTGGCCGCGGTGGGGGGACTCCGGGGGGCCGAGGACACGTCGTCGGGACTCGCGCCGCAGGCCGGTCGACTCGCGGAACTCGCGTTGGCCACGCTGGCATCGCGAAGCGAACTCGCCCAGGTCGTCGACCTCGTCGACCGGTACGGACTCGATGCGGTGGGCCGCGACGGCTTCGCCTTCCGCTACGTCCGGGGCGTCGGGCACTACCGCACCGCGGTCGAAGCGAAGACCGCGGGTCGGGTGGGCGAGGCCGCGACCGAGTTCGCGCTCGCGGTCACCGAACTCGCCGCCGCCGGCGGGGAGGACGACGCGATCCGCTTCCCGGAGGCGCGGGCGGCGTGTCTCACCCTGACCGGCTGGAGCCTGCTCGAACTGGACCGGGCCGCGGACGCCGCGGACGCCTTCGAGGCCGCCGCGGGCGGGATCGGCGGGGCGCGACGGGCGGATGCGATGTGGGGCGCGATCGTGTCCCTCGACCGACTGGTCGCGTCGGGGGGGGCGGAGGCGGCGGACGCGCAGACGCGTCGCGACGTGATCATCGAACGATTCCTCGACACCTACCCCGCGGACGACCGGGCGCCGTCCCTGGTGGTCCGTCGAATCACCGGCGAGGCGGATCCCTCCGCCGGCGACCTCGACACCCTGCTCGCGATTCCGCCCGGTCATCCGACCTGGGAGATCGCGCGACGGCGGGCGGCGCAGGCGATCTATCGCCGCTTCCGTGAGGCGGAGGCGGCGGAGCGCGGTGAATTCGGAAGCCGTTTTCTCGACGTCGCCGACGAACTGCTGGAACGGGACCGTGAGGCCGACGGCGTCTTCGTCGATCTCCGGGGGGCGGACGGGGTGTTGTTGCGGCAGGCCGCGGAGGTCGCCTCGCACGAAGCGGTCGGTGACCGGTCCCGCGGGGCCGGATACATCGCCCGGATCGAACTCGCCCTGGAGCGCGGTGGATTCTCGGAGCACCCCGACCTTCCGAACGAACTGGCCTACCGACGCATCGGCATGTCGATCGCGGACGGCGACTTCCTCGGCGCCGCGATGATCCTGCAGGACGTCCCGGTGGTGCCGGACGCGCCCGAGGCGACCCGCTGGTCGCGACTGTCGGCCCAGCGGCTTCACCGGGCCGCATTCCAGGAGATGCGAAGCGGCGAGGCCTCGATGCAGGTGGTCCGCGCGGCGGTCTTGGCGGGGGATCGCTTCATCGAGATCGTCGGTGGCGCGGACACCCCGATCGCCGAAGCGCTCGAGATTCCGAGCCTGCTCCCGGTCGCGGCGAGCGTGGCCGCGGGCCGCCAGGCGATCTATCGCGCCGACGACGACGAGGCGGTCGGCCGCGAGGCCCTCGACCTGTATCGAGCGATCCTCGAGAAGCGTCCCCGCGACGGTTCGATCCTCGAAGCCTCCGCGGAACTCGCGACCAGCCTCGGCGACCCCGAGTTCGCGTTGTCGTGCTGGAGACGACTGGGCAGCGCCGCACCGAAGGGATCGGAGATCTGGTGGCGGGCGCGATGCGGGTTGATCGGCATGCTTGCCGAGACCGATCCGAATCGGGCGGCCCAGGTGCTCGAGCAGGTGCGGGTCCTGCATCCCGACTTCGGTCCGGAACCATGGCGATCACGGCTTCAGGCGCTCGACGTGGAGATCGCCATCCGGCTCGATGGTGGTGCTTTCGAGGTCGACGACGAGGCCGAAGACGAGGACACCGATGGGGAGGCGACGCCTTGACCCCGATCCAACCGAGACGTCCCGGATCGGATCCGGTCGCGGAACTGCTGGGTGCGAGCCGGGCGGCCGGGCCGCGCAGCCTGCTCGGCCTCGGGTCCGGCTCGATCGACGCCGACGTGCTGGAGGCGGCGCTGCGAACCCGCAAGCGTGCGGTCCGCGGCCAGGCCGATCGATTCCCCCCGAAGGCGGTCGACGAGGCGTGTCGGGCCCTGGACTTCGCGGCCGCGGCGCTGCGAGAGGTCGGCGAACCGGCGGCGACGCTGCCGCCGGTGCGGTCCGAGGCGCCGGCCGATCCCGCGCCGAAACCGGAGGGTCCGATCGCGACCCGACCGAAGCGGGACGAGGCGGGTGGAACGTCGTCCGGCAACCGGCCGCGCACGCCGGTGAAGCCGACGGCCCGGATCTCGGAAGCACAGCTCACGCCGTTCGACCGGCTGGTGCTCTCCGTGCTGGTCGCGGGCGGTGGATGGAATTCACGCACCCGGACCATCGTGGCGGGACTGGCCGCCCAGGTCGGACTCGACGCGGACAAGCTGGGGCGAGTGGTCGAGGGGCTCGCGGGATTCATGCGGGATCACGGGTCCGCCGGCACGATCGGGGAGACCGCGCTGGTGGCGACGCCGAGGCCCGCGGCGCCCGGCCGCGTCGAGGCCGCGATGGTGCGGGTGAGCGACGGCATCACCCGGGAGTTCCGAGGGGAGTCCGCGGGATCGAGGATCCGACTGGCATTCATCTTCGGTGGACTGGCGGCGTTCTTCGGCGCGATCCTGGTCATCGTCCTGACCGCACCGTCGCCGGGGGTCCGCGACATCGAGCAGCGTCGTCTCGCCGCGGAGGAGGCGATCGCCGAGCGTGAAGCGGCGGACGCCGCGGCGATCGATCCGGAGCACCGGGTGATGCCGAGCGTCCGGGAAGGCGTGGTCCGTGCCGCTCGATTCGATCGGCCGCCGATGTTCCGCGGCGAACGGCGACCCGATGCTGCGGTGTTCCAGCTCGAACGCGTCCCGGTGATGTTGGAGGAGTCCTCGCAACTCGCCCGCCAGCTCGAACTCGATCCCACCACGCTCTCCGTACGACGGGCGTCGGCGTGGGACGACGTCATCGCCACCGCCGCGGGGACGTGGCCGCTCATGACGCCCGATGATCGAGGTCGCTACCTCACCGCGATCCTCAAGGTCCTCGAGCAGGCCGGAGATGCGACGGTCGCGGACCGGCTGTCGCTCTCGTTCGCGGTCGATCCGGAGGCGGGCATCGCCGATTCGATCGACGTGTGGTCCCGTGCGTTCCACGCCGGACTGCTGGGAGTGGCCGCTTCGAATCCGAGCCTGCCCGAAACGGTGCGTGATCCCGCACGGGCCCGGCTCGATGCGATCCTCGCCGGATCCACGGGTCGGAACGTCCGCGGTGGCCCGTTCGCCGCGCTCGCCGGCCGGGCCCTCGATCGCATGACGGTCCCCCTCGCCGGGATGATCGGTACGGTCGACGACGCGGTGGTGCGCGACGCCTGGGAACGTTGGTTCGACGCCATGGAGGCGATTCGGAACGACGCCCGACGCCAGGCGGGACTCCTGCTCGCGGTCGAGACCGTCCTCCGGCGGAGCACGGGGCTCGCGGAACAGGGCATGTCCTCGGACCTCCTCGGCCGACTGCTTCTCGAACTCGACTGGACCGCGGCGGGGCCCGATCCCGAGGGCGTCCGGGAAGCCTACGGAAGATGGATGCTCGATCCTTCGATTCCCACGGGCAATCTCTGGGTGCTGGGCAGCCTGCTCGAAGGCGCCGGTCGCGCCGGCTGGTACCGGCCCGAGTTCGTTCCCGACCCCGAACGCGGCATGCCGGATCGACGGCGGGTCCGGATGCTGGCCGACGACGTCTGGCCGGACGCGACCGGATCGTCGCCGCGTGGCAACCTGCTGTTGATCGAGCCGGGGCTGCTCGCATCGTACGATCTCGCCTTCGTCGAGGTCGAATCGATGATCGAACGGGCGACGTCGCCGACCGAACGGCTGCTCGCCCTGTTCGCGGCGGAGCGACTGGCGACGACCGGGGCTCTGCTCGCGGCGGAACGACCGGAAGAGGCCCGGGCGCTGCTCGGACGAATGGGTTCCGACGAGCCCGGCGTCGATCTCGATCCGATTCCGCGACCCCGACGGATGGGAAGCGATGGGGAGTGGGCGGATGCCTGGAAACGCGCCGGTTCCGATCAGCAGGCGCGACGCGACCTGATCGCGGCCCTTCGAAGAAACGTCGTCGCGGGGGACCTCGGTCCGCGGGATGCCGCGGTGTTCGTCGAAGCGGTGTGGCGCGGCCCGCTCGCGATCCGCGAAGCGGCGCAGGCCGCGGCGATCGAACGCTTCAATCGCGGGCCGGTGGTCGCCGTCGAGCTGCTCGACACCTCGGACCGCGCCTCCCGCAACGAGGCGACGCTGGCTTTCATCGAGGCCTACACCGGCGTCTCGCTTCCCGGCCGGGGGATGGCGGAGGCCGAGTTGCGGATTCGGTCGGCGCTTGCCACGCATGCGATCGCCCTGCTCGATCCCGATCGCGAGCTGATCGATCGACTCACCGACGTCGTGCTCCAGTCGATCGTGCAACGCGGCCGGATTCGAAGCGGTG
Organism: Planctomycetaceae bacterium; assembly: GCA_002683215.1. Taxonomy (GTDB): domain Bacteria; phylum Planctomycetota; class Phycisphaerae; order Phycisphaerales; family SM1A02; genus UBA12014. The sequence continues at coordinate 3,339 of NYSY01000134.1, read as the reverse complement.
ATGCCGATGCTCCGACGAACGGCTCTCCGGCCGCGGTGACCGCCGATGCCGCCCGCGGGGTCGCGACGGGGCTCTTCCTCGCGGCGTCGCCCACCGTGCGGATCGAGGAGATCGATCGCCGCCGCATTGCGCGTCGCGGACTGGTTCGCAACGAGATCCAGGGGCTGGTCGCCGAACACGTCGCCGAACTGGAGTTCCTCGGCTTCGTGGTGGAGGCCGAGGTGCCCTCGAAGCGTGCGGAGGTCGCGGGGCTGCTCACGTCGGCGGCCCTCGCCCGCAGCCTCGCCCCGAGCGTGCTGGAGCAGGCGGCGCTGGAGGCGGTCGCGATCGCCGCCATGGATCGCCTGCGTTTCATCGCTCGTGACACCGATCCTCTGGGAGAGTCCGGATGATGCATCGCGTTCCACTCGGAATCCTGCTTGCGCTCGCGACTTCACTGATGTCGGCGGCGGCGATGCCGGTCGAGGCCGACTGGGAGCCGCGACTCGAGGCGCTCGACCCACGCCAACCGATGTCCTACTTCGAACTCGGAGAGGAGATCGCGGACGCCGCGGCGTCCTCCGAGTCTCCTCGGCTGAAAGAACTCGCCCGTCGCCTCTTCGGCATCGCGGGTCGGATCGATCGCGAGGGGCTCGGGGCTTCGGCCGCGCTGGCGCTCGCGTCCCTCGCCCCCGATCGGCGGACGGCGGCGCGGCTCCGGGCGGTGGCCGCGATGCAGGCGGGGCGCCGCGGGTCGGTCGGGGCGCTGCCGGAACGGCCACGGGTCGATGCGACCACCGCCATGGCCGTGAGTGAGGCCTTCGGAGGTTTTCGAACCGGTCGGACCTCGAAACTTCGCCTGCTGCTCGAGGATCCCGAGGGACTCCGACTGCTCGAGCGGTGGGACGAGACCCTGCCGGGCGGCGTCGCCTGGCTCACGGAGCGGTCGAGACGATCGGCGCGAAGCCGTCCGGATCTCAGCGAGCCCGAAGTGCTGGCGATGCTCCGGGTCGAAGTGGGCCTGCTCCACGCGCTGCGGCCGACCTGGTCCAGCGTGCTGGATCTCGACGACGACGAACCGTTGCTGGAGATACCGGTCGAGAACATCGACGAGATGATCCTCGACGGTGAACTGCTTCCGTACCGGCGAAACGGTCGATGGGTCGCGACGCCGGACGAATGATCGAAGTCAGGCTTCGTCGTCGGGCCAGTCGATCGTCGAGATCGCCGCGTCGTAGTGGCGATGTCGCCCGACGCTGCTGGTGTAGAGCGGTCGACAGACCTGATCGTTGCTGAGGGTTCGAAGCGGCCGACCCGTCGTGTGGAAGTCGAGGCACGCCTCGTCCCACGGGAGGTCGATGAAGTCGATGATCCGACGGAACTCCGTGTCCGGGTCGGCGACCAGCCGTTCATACCGGACGTCGAGGATCGGCACGTCCAGCACCGCGTGCCAGTGTCGCATCAGTCGTTCCATGGCGGCCCATGCGGTCGCCACCCAGTCCAGCCGCGTGGTCCACGGCATGACCGCGGGTCGGAATTCACCCATCACGCAGGAGATCGCGACGTCGCGGGGATCCCGGACGACGTGGATGACGCGTACCCCCGGAAGCAGCCGCGATGCGAGTCCCAGCAGATTGGTGTTCGAAAGCGACTTGTTGACGACCCGCCGCGCCCCGGGGTGCATCGCCTCGAGACGGTCGACGTAGCGTTCCCCTTCGGCGCGCCACTGCGGGGACTGGAGCTCCCCGAAACAGGCCGGTGGCGACTTCGAGGGATCGGTGGCGGACTGCAGCTTCGCGGCGAACCGCTCGAGTCCGGTGAACTCACCCGCGCCTGCGGCCTCCGGGTGGGCGTCGATGATCCGGTCCACGAGGCTCGTGCCGCTTCGGGGCATGCCGCTCACCAGCACCGGCAGGTCGCTTTGGAATCCGGTGGGAAACCGTTCGAGCTGCTCGCGGCCGTTGCGCTCGATCATCCGGTCGACGTCGCGGTCGTACTGGCCGGGACTGAAGGTGACGCGTTCCATCGCGTTGAACCGCTCGGCGTCGGCGAAAGCTTCGTCGTACCGCCCGAGATGGTCGAGGATCTTCGCGCGGAGCGCGAGCATCGCCTTTCGTTCGGGAGGTGAGGCGCCGGGGGCGAGGGCGTTCGCATCCAGATGTTCGAGGGCGGCCTGGTGCTCGCCACGCCGGGTGTGGATCGCGGCGATCGTGTAGCCGAGGCGACGCCCGAGCCCGGCATCGGCGGGCGGCGCCTCCCGGAGCGGAGCGATCGTCGTGTCGGCGTCTTCGAGGCGGCCGCCTTCGAGCAGGATCGCGGCGTGCATGAGCCGGGCGTTCGCATCCTCGGGGTCGATCTCGACGGCCCGGGCGGCCTCGATCCGGGCGGGTTCGACATCCCCGTGCCGAAGGTGGAACTGCGCGAGGATCAGGTGTCCTTCCGGGTGCGACTGGATCCGGAGCGACTTCTCCGCGAGCGACTTCATGTCCGCGGGTCGTCCCTCCAGTTCCGCGATTCGGGCCCGGAGCCGGAGCCCTTCCGCATCCTTCGAGGGCGACGGAAGTCCGCGGCGAAGCAATGTCTCCGCCTCGGCCGACCGGCCGGCATCGATCAGTCCCCGTGCCCGGGCGAGTACTTGCGCACGGTCGGCGGTCGGGGCGCGTTTCTTGGATCCGCCCATGGCGTGGCTCCGGGGGCCGGGTTCCGGGGTCGGGTTCCGGGGGTCGGGGTCAGACCTGCTCGAGTCCGCGTTCGAGATCCGCGATGAGATCATCCGCGTTCTCGATGCCGACGGAGAGTCGAACCAGGCTGTCGCTGATTCCGAGCGCCGCCCGCTGGTCGGCGGGGACCGACGCGTGGGTCATGATCGCGGGGTGTTCGATGAGGCTTTCGACCCCGCCGAGGCTCTCGGCCAGGGCGAAGAGGTGGACGGCCTCCAGGAACCGGCGGCTCTCATCGATGCCACCCTTCAGGAAGATCGTGATCATCCCGCCGAACGCGGGCGTGCCGTGCAGGGCCATCTGCCGGGCGGCGACGTCGTGATGCGGGTGCGAGGGCAGGCCCGGGTAGACCACGCGATCGACCTTGGGGTGGGCTTCGAGCCAGGTGGCGATCCGCATGCCGGTTTCGCAGTGCCGGGCCATCCGAATCGCCAGGGTCTTCACGCCCCTCAGCGCGAGGTAGGAGTCGAACGGGCCCATGATCGAGCCGACCGAGTTCTGCAGGTAGCGGACGCGTTCGGCCAGTTCGGACGTGCCGACGACCAGGGCGCCGCCGACCACGTCGGAGTGGCCGCCGAGGTACTTGGTGACCGAGTGGAGGACGATGTCCGCACCGAGTTCGAGCGGACGCTGGAGCGCG
>NYSY01000133.1 GCA_002683215.1 Planctomycetaceae bacterium | reverse complement strand
GCCGGGCTGCGTCCGAGCATCGGCTGGCAGATCGCCGCCTACGCCATCCTGACCGCGTCCGAGGTCATGGTCTCGATCACCTGCCTCGAGTTCTCCTACACCCAGGCGCCGAAGACGATGAAGTCGGTGATCATGGCGCTCTTCCTGATCAGCGTCTCGCTCGGCAATCTGTTCACCGCCGGGGTGAACTCGGTGATCCTGATGGACTCGAACGCGGACGGCGTGAAGGTCGTGGCCTCCGCCATCGCCAACCCCGAGGAGGGATCGACCCTCGCACCTTCGGCCATCGCCGAGCAGGCCGGCTACCGCCATGAGTCGATCCCGGGCGAGGGCTTCGCGATCACCGAGGCGGGCGTCGACGGGGTGCTCGGCTCCGAGGACGACATCAAGCTCGGCTTCGCACCGGACGGCACCATGACCGGTTTCGTCCAGGGCGAGGCGAAGGTCATCCGCGACGGCATCGATCGAATCAGCGAGTTCTGGAAGAAGGAGGATCGGCTTCCCAACACCGAGGAAGGCACCGAAATCGTGAAGGGACTCCTCGATCCGTGGGGCGGTCAGATCCGCTACGCGATCAAGACCGGGGGGAGCTTCGATATCACCTCCGACGGGCCGGACCAGGTCTGGCAGAGCGAGTACGACATCCGAGCCGAGGTGACCGTGAACTCGAAGACGGTCGCCCAGCAGCAGCGCGAGACGGCGACCGCCGAATCAACGGACTTCCTCGCGTGGGCCCATCCCGAGACCACCTGGCTCGAACGCCGCAAGGCGGAACTCGCCGCGGAGGGGGCCGCCGCGGCGGTCTCCGAGGTGGAGACCGAGACCGGCGAGACCGACGAGACCTCGGACTTCGACTATTCCATTCGCTGGGACATCGGTGGTGCGAACCTGCTGCAGGGGGCGAGCTACTTCTGGTTCTTCACCTACGTGATGCTCGGCACCGCGATCCTGTTCGTTCCCGTCGGCTGGCTCTACCGTCCGCGCACCTACCTGCAGGAGGAAGGCGACGCGGCGGGGGAAGCGTCCTGAGTCGATGACCCCCGACTCCGGGCGACTCATCCGCCTGCGACGGCCGCCCGTCTTCAACACGGTTCCCGATCGATGGATACCCGAATCCGTCGATCTGGACCGCGTCGACGACGCATGGAGATCGTTGTGTGCCGAGAACCCGAAGTATCACGATGGCGAGGTGCTTCACGTTCTGGGCGTGGTCCGAAACGGTCACGGCGGGGCGACCGTGCATCTCGCGCCCTCCAGCTATCGCTTCCTCGCGGTCCGGGCCCGGGGCATCGACACCGGCATCCGTCCGCTGGGGGTGAAGGGCCTCTGCCTGCTCCGTGGTGATCCGAAGTCGGCGGGTCGATTTCTGGCGGGGCGGCGGAGCGACCGGAGCGGATCCTATCCAGGATGCTGGGAATTCCTGCCGGGCGGGGGGGTACCGCCCGAAGCCGACGGCACGGTCCGCCCGGAGCTGGTGTTCGCGCGCGAACTCCGCGAGGAATGCGGACTCGATGCGGCGGCTGAACCGGTGCCGATGGCGATCCTCCGCGACGACGTGGTCGGGACCTGGGAGGTCGTGTACCGGGCCACCGTCGATCGAGTTCCGACGTCGACGCCGGGCTGGGAACACGATCGCGTGGACGCGGTCCGGCCCCGGGAACTGCCCGACCCCGCGAGCGAGGCCGCGGTGATGCTGGTGCCGCTCGCGAACGCGATCGTCGAGGCATCATCCGACGGCTGAATCGGCGTTCGGCATGTTCGGTCGCGGCCCGGCCGGCGTGCCGTGGTTTCAATCCGCGTCGAGGGCGGCCGCCAGCATGCGGGCCAGATCCGAGGGCAGATCCGAGTGCGGATCCGAGGGCGGATTCTGGGAGGGCGTCGCATCGACCCACCGGGTCCGGCCGAGGCCGTCGGTCACGATCTGGCTGATCACGTCCCGCAGTCGGATGGCCGTCGTCGCATCGAGTTTCGCGTCCAGCCGGCCGGCGAGCCTGGCCGGGGTGAGCAGGTCGCGGAAGCCGTCGGTCGAATCGAGCAGGGCGAGATTCGAGCCGGAGATCGTCACGCCGAAGCCGGCATCACCGGCATCGCCGCGTGGCCAGCCGAACCCGCCGCCGCCGTACAGTCCGATCTGATCGTCGACCAGCACCACGTACCGGATGCTCAGGTTGGTGGCGTCGGCACTGACCGGCGTCCGGCCCGCCCGCGGTTGCCACAGGAACTCGACGTGGACGACTTCGGCCTGGTCGAAGTCCCGGTCCGCGAGTCGATCGAGCGACACGGTGCTGAGGATCAGGGAGGTCTTCGCGGGCTCGACGGTGTAGGCGCCGTGCGAGAAGGAGGTCGTCAGCTGGACCGGCGTCGCGGTCCGCGAGGTGAGGGTGACGAGCCCCGCGGTGGTGGACGGCGCGCAGGATCCGAGCAGCGCGGCGGCGAGCACGCCGACGGCCGTGAATCCGAGGAATCGGGTGCGGTGGATGGCGTCAGTCACTCGTCGATTCGCCGGTGGCGTCGGCGACGCCGGGGGGCGTCGTGATCGGCGGGTCGCTCGGCGTGGAGCGTCCACCGGCGATCGGGATCCCCAGCGTGGTCGCCACGTCGCGTTCCACGATCGCCCGCAGCTGGCTGCGGGGGATGCCGGGAAGCTGCGTGCCCTGGCTGAAGGCGTTGATCGAGTAGATCGTCTCGATCGCCTTGGCGGGCGTCTCGGTCGGCCAGCCGCTCGCGAAGAGCAGCTTGTCGACGATGTCCATGCTGTTGGCGCCGAGCAGGGCCTGGAACAGCTGCCAGGGCCGATGCACGAGGCCTGCGGTGTCCGCGAAGATCCGGGCGTGCTTCTGGAGGAGGACCAGCGTCTCTTCGACCCAGGGTGCGCCGATGCCGCTCAGGACCACCGAGAGGCCGGGCAGGCTGCGGGCGACCTCGTCCCAGGCGAGGGGTCGGTCGAACTCGAGGACCGCGCCCGGGCCGACGGGCCCCGGCCGTGACACGAAGACCGGAAGGGCGAGCGATTCGCACCGTTCCCAGAGTCGCATCGCGCTGGAGTGCGTGGGGTGGAACCCCTGGTCCGAGGGGCAGACGGTGATCCCGACGAACCCCATCTCGACGGCGCGATCGACTTCGCCGAACACATCGTTCGCGAGTGGATCGATGCCGGCGACGCCCATCAGGAGTCCGCGGCTCTTCGCCGTCACTTCCGCGACCCACTCGTTGGGGACACAGGCGTCCTGACGGTCGGCCCGGTAGGCGAAGACCAGCGCGCCGTCGACGCAGTCGAGACTGTCCTGAAGCTGTTCCGGCTCCGCGGATTCTTTGATCCAGCGATCGGCCCGGACGCGACGAAGGATCTCCGAGGTCTCCCGACCGAGTCGATCCACCGAAGGCCAGATCCGGGTCTGTGCGTCAATCACCATGGTGCGTGGCTTTCCAGTTCCCGGGAGGCTCCGGCACACGCGCGCCGGGTCGACCCGTTCGTTCCTCATTCTACTCGACCACCCGTTCCGAGATCGAATCCGAAGCAGGGTCCGGCCGAATATCGGTCTGGTAAACCCTGCTCACGACCTTGCATCGGCGATATCGGCCGGATGCCTATACTCGCGACATGAATCAGCCGCCCGACATCGACGCCCGCCCGACCGAGCCGGGATCCATCGCCTGGAACCAGGCGGAGCTGGCGGAGAATCCGCACCAGTCCAGCGAGAAGGCCGGCAAGGTGCGTTCGATGTTCGCGTCGATCTCCGGTTCCTACGACCTCAACAACCGGCTGCATTCGTTCGGCCTCGACCAGCGGTGGCGGGCCCGGACCGTCGCCCTTGCCGGGATCCGGCCCGGCGACGCGGTGCTCGACGTCGCCTGCGGCACCGGGGACCTGACCGAAGCGTTCGCCCGCACCGACGCGGGCGAGGTGATCGGCGGGGACTTCACACCGGAGATGCTGGATCAGGCGCGGGTGAAGGCCGACCGCATCGATCCCGAGCGTCGACCTCGATACGTGCACGCGGACGCGATGCGACTCGACTACGAGGACGCTCGGTTCGACGTGGTGACGATCGCCTTCGGAATCCGGAACGTCACCGATCCCGCGGTCGCGATCGGTGAATTCGCGCGGGTGCTGCGCCCCGGCGGACGGCTGGTGATCCTCGAGTTCGCCGAGCCGAGGAACCCGTTCGTGCGGTGGGGCAACCGGCTCTACACGAATCGAATCATGCCGCTCACCGCGTCGCTCGTCGCTCGCGACGGTTCGGGCGCGTACCGGTACCTGCCACGATCGATCGAAACCTTCCACTCGCCGGCGGACCTCGCGGCGATGATGCGATCCGCGGGGCTCGACGTGGTTCGTCAGGTTCCGCTGACCTTCGGGGTCTGCGTCGCGTCCCTGGCCGTCCGGGAATCCTGATCGACCGGGCCCTGAAGTGAATCGGGTTCCGATTCTGACGGCGCCGCCCGGGGGAATCGGCCCCACCTGCCACCGCTCGTTGAAACGATTCGGGTCGTCGCTCCTTCTACAGGTGCCCCCCTCTGATGGAGGATTCCATCATTCGCGACCAGGCGTCCGGCCGGAGGATCCGACCTTCAGCGCACTTGTGGAGTGACGACATGACCGACGACAGGGAAGTCGACCGTCTGCTCGAACTCGCCCTCCGTGGCGACCGAGCGAATCTGCGTGTTTTTCTCGATGAAGCGATCGACCAATGGGCCGATCATCCCCGCCATGTGCTTTCCGATGTGATTTCGCCGGCGCTCGGCAGCCTCGAAACCGTGTCGAGGGAGGATCGGGCGACTGCTGCGGCGATCGCGATCATGCTGGGATCGATGCGGCTCGCGACGGCGCGCGTGATCGAACGGATCGCCGGCTGGGCGCCACCGCGGAACGAGGACGGCCGCCGGATCGTGATCTTCAGCGGGTCCGGTGGATTTGAAATGCTGCAGGCGGAGATCATGGCCGCGGAGCTCGAGTGCGACGGCCACGAGGTTCGATTCGGTGGCGGCGGGGTGCCGTCAGATGAGATCGAGGCCTCGGTCGGTGCCTGGTCGCCGGACGTTCTGCTGCTGTTCGCCTCATGCCCGGCGGACATTCCGGGGATCCGGGAATTGATCGACACGATCCGGACCATCGGCGCCTGCCCGGACCTGCAGATCGCGGTGGGCGGTGGCGTCTTCGCCCGGGCCCCCGGGCTGGCCGAGGAGATCGGGGCCGATCTCTGGGCGACCGACGATCCGGATCTCCGGGCGGCGATTCTCGACGACCCCGCGCGACGGGCGATTCCCGAGCAGCGGACCGTCGGGCGGGGAAAACGAGCCTCCCGGGCCGCCTGAGCCGTTCGATTCATCCACTCGCCGAGCCTCCGAACCCGATCGAGTACCCGCCTCGAAGGGTTCCGGAGGCTCGACGTCGGATCGTTCCCGCCCGCTTTTCGGAGATTCTGGACGACGAGCCGATAGACTCTGGTGATGGAACGAGCGCACGAACTCGAGCTCATCCAACGAGCGAAGCGCGGCGACGCCGCGGCGCTCGGTGCTCTGATCGACGGGCACCGGGACTCGCTGCACCATTTCCTCCTCCGGCTCACCCGCCGGGAGGACGTCGCGGAGGACATCGGGCAGGAGGCCTTCGTGCGGGTGCTGCGGAACCTCGATCGCTTCGACGAGCGGTTTCGTTTCAGCACCTGGATCTTCACCATCGCCCGCCGGCTCTGGATCAACCACATCCAGAAGTTCCGTCCCATCCCGGACAGTGACGTGGTCGAATCCCGTTCCGGGGAAGGCGACGGTCCGAAAGCCGTGGCGGAGACGAAGGAACATCGGGCACGGGTCGCCGGTGCGGTGGCCGTGGGGCTTGCGGCCCTGAATCCCCGGCAACGTGAGATCGTCGAACTCTTCCACGGTCGTGAACTCTCCATCCAGGAGATCGCATTCCGGCTCGAACTGCCGGTGGGCACGATCAAGAGCCACCTGTTCCGAGCGCGGCGTCGGATGGGGGTCGCGGTGATCGAGGACGGCCGGTTCGACCCGGGACGTTTCGATCATGAACACGCGGCCTCGAAGGAGGCGGTGGACCCGGTCGGGGCCGAGGTGAGGCCATGACGGCGCGACGACCGGATCCCGATTCGTTCCGGGACGCGGTGCTCGCGAGGCTCGAGGGTGTCGAGCCCGAAGTGCCTGGCAGGCCCGGTCGTCAGCTCGATCGGGATGCTCGACGAGCCCTGGGCGCGGTGGTGTGCATCGTGGTGCTGGTCGGTGCCGGCGCCCTGCTGAGCCGGTGGTTCGAAGCCTCGGGGCCCGAGGACGCACCGGAGACCGCGGCGACCTCGATCGAGGGTGCTTTTCAGCGGCTCTCGATCGATCCGGCTGGCGAAGGCGCTCGCGATGGGAATCGGGGCGAATCGGCAACCGAAGGCCTTGATGGGCGGTACGAAGAAGTGGTCGCCGCCGCACCGGGTCGGTCGACCTGAAATCGTCCTTTCGGGATCGCGCATCGCGTTCCGAATCCCACCGCAGGCCACCCATTCTTCTCATGAGCGTTCGTCTCTCCAACTCCCTCGAGTCCGCTCGGATCCGAGCTCACGCTTCGGCGAGGCGAGGTCTGATGCTCGGGACGCTTCTGGCGTCGGGCTTCCTGCTGGTGGCGGGTTCCGCGCCGGCGGCCGGTGGCGAGATCGGCGAGGACATCGCCATCGCGCCGGACGAGTCGCGGCTGACCATTCGGATGAGCGTGGCGAGCGAAGAGGATGCCCGCTGGCGAGACGTGGTGGTCGAGATGCTCGGGATGAGCGTGCCGAACGCCGAGCGGGGCTGGTCCCGGGCATCGGCGGTCGTCGATCGCCTGGGGATCGCGTCCGCTGAACGCCTTCATGCCATCGACACGACCGGCTTGCAATGGATCCACGCCGCCCGCTGGTCGGATGCCGCGAAGCTCCAGTCGAGCCTTCGTCGGGCCGCGGCGCGGCCGCTCGGCTTCGGGCGATTCCGATTCGCCTCGGACCGGATCGATCTGACGATCGCGGGTGACTGGGTGCTGCTCGCGCCGACGGGTTCGCCGTGGCTCGATGGTGCCGCGGACCGGGCCGGCATCGCGCCCGCCGCCGCTTCGAGGGCGGGGGACGCCCCCGCGGTGATTCGAGTCCGACTTCGACACGACGCGCCCACCGGTGGCACCACCCGTCTCGAGCTGACGCCGCTCGGGCCGACCGAAGCCGCGATCGAGATCGACGGGCGATACGACGCGAGTCCGCTGCCCGCCCGAAAGCGGGGGCGGGTCGATGCCAGATTGATTCCGTCGCTGCGGGGACGCGTCGCGGTGGCGATGCTCGAGTCCGGGGTCGGCGTGCTGGATCCGACCTTGATCCGACTCTCGGCGCAGATGCCCGAACTGATGCCGCCACCGGAGGTGCGTCGGTCGTTGGCGACGCGTCGGCTGGTGGTGCTCGACGGTGAGACCGTCCGGATCCCGAGGATCGGATTGATCGAGGTCCCCGCGATGTGCATCGCCATCCCTTGTCGCGCGGAGGCGTCCTCCCGGATCACCGCACCGGCCTTCGATGCCTTGGTCCACGATTGGATGTTCGACTCCGGGCAGGCGCTCGCCGCACGGGCTTCGGTCGAGGGCGGCGCCGAGCCGATCGCTTCCGCCGATCCGATTCGGGTTCGGATCGCACGGGACGAGATTCGACACGTGAATCTCGGAGACGGCTTCGCGGCGTCGTTCGATCGACACCCGGCCTCCATCGCGACCAGTTTGAACTGGGTGATCCGGCGGGTGAACGCCGGTGGCCCCGACATCGCCCCCGGCGCCGACACCTGGCTGGTGGTCGGGAGTTCGCCGGGAATCGTCCGTCGGGTCGGACGGGCGATCGAAGGCGTGAACGACGACACGCCGGGCGACGGGCTTCCCGCCTGCAGCCAGGGCGTCGCGAGTCCGGCCCGGCTCGGACTGCAGGTCGAGGACCTCGCGGGTCTTCGCGCCGAGTCGTCGGATGCGAATGCGGCACCGGATTCGGCGATCCTCGCCAGACTCTCCTCGATCCTCGCGCGATTCGAACACGTCGAGTGGTCGACCTCGGTCCAGTCGGATGATGCGGTTCGCGCCACGGTGCGGGTCACCCTGACCCCGGACGCCTCCGAGCGACCGGCGAGGGGGCAGACGGCCGCCGGTCCCGAGGGGCGACGAAACCCGTGAGCGAGCGGCTTCATCCGCAGGTCGGTTCGAAGTTCGATCCGGGTGTTGATCCGAAGATCGATCGCGAGCGCGTCGAACTCGTGGCATCGAGATCACCCCTGGCGGAACTCGTCGAACGACGGCTGGAAGCCTGTGGGATTCGAGATGACCGCCCGGTGCTGGTCGCGGTCAGTGGCGGGGTCGATTCGACGGCGCTGCTGGCGATCGCCGCCGCGATCGCCCGGCGGCGGCGTCCCAGGCGGATGCGCCCCGTGGTCGGCCACGTCGATCATGCCCTCCGATCGGAATCTTCGGAAGACGCGATCGCGGTCGGTGATCTCGCGGCCGCGCTGGATCTTCCCTTCCGATCGACCCGGCTCGACTGGTCGGGTGCGGGTGTCAGCGCCGTTTCCTCCTCCGCGGCCCGTGATGCACGATGGTTGGCCCTGGTCGGGCTTGCGATCGACGCCGGCGCCGAGGCGGTTCTCGCGGCGCATCACGCCGACGATCAGGCGGAGACCGTGTTGCTCCGCCTCGCCCGCGGCACCGGCCTCGACGGGCTCTCGGGGATTCCCGAGCAGCGAACGCTCGGTTCCGGATGTCGGGTGGTCCGGCCGCTGCTCACGGCAAGACGCGACGCGATCGCGTCGCTGGTGGAGACCGCGGGGCTGCCGGTTCGGCACGACCCGACCAACGATCGGCGGGACCGTGCCCGTGAGATGATCCGGCACGACGTGCTTCCCCGGCTGGAGTCGATCCATCCCGGTGCCGGCGGCCGGATCGCGGCCGTCGCGACCGAGGCGCGAGGCGTGGCGTCCATTCCCGGGCTCGGGCCGCCGCCGTGGCGACGCGAGATCTTCGAAGCCTTCGCGCCGAGTGGCGTGGGAGCGTTGATCCGGGCCGCCGCGATCGGGCTGGAGCCCGCCGCGGCATCGACCCCGCGGGCGACCTGGGATGGCGTCGTCCGCATGCTGCTCGACGACGATCCCGCGCCGAGGCGGATTCGAATCGCCGCCGGGTTCGATTTCACGCTGGGGCGTGGAATGGCGACGTTCGAGCATCGCGATGCCGCCCCGAATGCCACGGTCGAGTAGATTCTCGTTTCTCGAACCATTCTTCGCGTCCCTCGAGACGTCGACCCCGGAGACCGGCCCATGAGCCATGATGCATCCCAGACTCATCCGATCACCGTGCTTTCGGTCGGTCACTGCACGCCCGACGCCTGGATGCTCCGAACCGCGGTGCAGCGCGTGCTTCCGGATGCCGAGGTTCATCCGGTGAACGACGAGGAAGACCTGCGCGAACGAATCGCGACTTCGAAGGGACCGATGGTGCTGCTGGTGAACCGACTCCTCGACGGCCGGTTTCCGCACGGCGACGGCATCGAGTTGATCGAGGCGCACGCCGGAGGGCCGGTCGCAACGCTTCTGATCTCGAATCTCGACGCCTCGCAGGTCGCCGCGGAGGCCGCGGGTGGCGTGGCCGGGTTCGGCAAGACCGCGCTGAACCATGCCGATACCGCGGAGAAGCTTCGGAACGCGGTCGAGATCGCGACCAGTCGCCGATCAGCGTGAGGATTCGGTGTCTCGCGCCTTCGCTTCCTCGAGTTCCCGGGCGAACTGGAGATCGGCGGCTTCGACCATGCCGTCGACGCACCGCTGGAAGTCGTCGACCGACACGCATGCGACCTTGCCGTCGACGAGCCCGACCAGCACCGGCGATTCCGCGAGCCAGACCGGGCCCTCGGGGAGCTTGAGGCGGACGCAGCCGTCGCAGTAGACGTCCTCGGGAAGATCCGATTCCGCCAGTTCGACGCCTTCCGCCGGCGGGATTTCGACCGCGATCACGCGGGCGGAGAGGCTCTCTCCGAAATAGCCGTCGAAGAGATCGTGGCACGCGCCGCAGTTCGGGCGGTAGAGGGCGACGAGGGTCGGTTGGTCCTGGCTCAGTGCGCGCAGCTGTGGAAGATGCTCGAGGACGCCGGTCTCCTCGAGGGGGATCCCCTTCCAATCCTCCCACATGCCCGCGGTGAGATCGTGGACGATGAATCGACCATCCTCGCCGCGGCCCCGGGTGATCGATTCGGGGCTGATGCCCACCTGCACGTTGCCGGCGATCGCCGCGCCCGCCACCAGCGAGAGCACCACGCCGAAGCCGGCCATCAGGGGATGGCGAAGTCGTTCGGGATCCGGCGTCGTGCGGAGGAGGATGAAGGCGGCCGCGAGGCCGACGATCACCTGGATCACGGGCCGGACGAGGCCGACGGCGGTGGTGTCGAGCGCGAACTCCGCCGACGCGTCGGCGATGCCCGAGAAGGCGACGAGCGCGGCGACCAGGATGGCCATCCCCCGGCCACGCCGGCCGAGGGCGAGCAGCATGCCTGCGAGCGCCGCGGCGCCGCCGATGGTGAACTTGGCGGCGATTTCAGCGCCCTCCGCCGGCGACTCGCCGGCCTTGGCCCCGAGTCCGATCAACCAGACCGGCATCGCCGCCTCGCCGAGAATGGCGATGCAGATGGCGGCCGCAATGAGAAAGATGGCGAGGGCGATTCGGACGATGTTGGACATGGGGCGGCTCGGTGGCGGGGGATCAGTCGGCGTTGGAGGCGAGGCAGGCTTCGACCGCGGCGGCGTCGTCGGGATCGTTGGCGAAGCCCGTGACCATCCCGTCCCGGATCGCGAAGAGCGCGGGCGTCTGGATGACGTAATCGGGACCGCCGGGCAGCGCACGCTTCTCGACGATGGTGGACGGGAACGGCATCGCGTTCGCCGGATCCGTGTCGGGGACCTGGACCGCGACGGTCGGCGCCGGAACGGAGGCGGTGAACCACTGCTCCAGCATGTGATGGCAGTGCTCGCAGTCGGTTCGGTAGAACATCACGAAACCGCGGCCGGTCTTCAGGGCGTCGGGAATCGGGCGGTTGATGAGCCGCGCGAGATCCTGAGCGGCGAGCGGCTTGCCGACCCAGGCGTCGAAGTCGGTGAAGTAGAAGGGCTCGACCTCGGTCGGCATCGGACCCCAGGGGTCGGCGTTCGCGACGGGGGCCGACCCGCCGGCGGGCGGCGTCGAAGGCGGTTCCGAGGCGGGCTCGCAGCCGAGCGTGAGGAGGGCGGCCGCGAGCAGCGGGAGAAGTCGGGTCGTGGTGGGATTCGCGGTGATCATGTTCATCCTCGTGAGCCGGTTGGGCATGTCGGGCATGGGTGGCTCCATCGGCAGGTGGAATCGAACTGGAACCGAAAGGCATCGGACCTTTGGAGGCGTTTCGGACAGCCTTCGCGACGGTTTCGCGGGACGTCGGCCGATTCGCATCTCAGGGCGTTGCGTCGAGGGTTGCGACCACGGCCGCCT
>NYSY01000132.1 GCA_002683215.1 Planctomycetaceae bacterium | reverse complement strand
GGCTGTAGTTGATGAACGACTTCCAGCCGTCGCCGACCCCCTGACCCGGGTACTGGCGATCGAGCGCAGTCGCCATGACGTCGACGTCCCCTCGGAGGTCGATGACCGTGCCGTCCTCGTACATGCACCGCCACTGCGGATCGAGATCCACGATGTCGACGTAGTCCGAGACGGTTCGCCCGGTTCGCTCGATGATCCCCCGGATGACCTGGGGCATCGTGAGGATGGTGGGCCCCATGTCGAAGGTGAAGCCGCTCTCCTCGAGGATGTTCATCTTGCCACCGAGGTGGTGGTTGCGGTCGATGATCGTCACGTCGAGCCCGCGGGTCCGTAGTTCGACCGCGGCCGAGAGTCCGGCCAGTCCGCCACCGATGACCACGGCTCGGTTTCGTTCCTTCGACATTCGTCTTCGCTCCATTGCGGGCCGTCCCCGTCGCGGGGTTCCCAGAAAATCCATCCGGCCCGCCGGGGTCGGTTCAGTCGGTGTCCGCGGGCGGCGCGACGCCGCGCCCCCACCATCGGACCAGTCCTTCGAGAAATCGCTTCGCTCGGGCATCGGGCTCGCCCACCGGCGGACGGAGGCCGCCGGTGCGGGTGACCATCACCGGCCGCGTCATCGCCAACAGGCCTTCGACGCCTCGGCTCACGCCCCAACCGCTCTCGCCCACCGGCGCGATCGAGGTCGCGGGATGGGCCGACGGAAGAAGGCAGTCGTTGATCGTGACCAGCCCGCCACCGAGATCCGGCACCAGCCGATCCGCGTTCGCTTCTTGTCGCGTGTAGACCGCGGTGGCGAGATGGCGCCCGCCACGGCGATGCAGGTCGAGGAGATCCGACTCGTCGCGCCAGGCCCGGACCGCGAGCAGCGGTCCGAAGTGATCGGCGGCGAACGCCTCCGCATCCAGCGGGCAGTCGAGCACCACCTGCGGGCGGGCCCGAAGATCGGTCTGGCGATCGAGGGACATCGCCGCGATCCGGCCACCCTTCGAGACCGCGTCCTCGACGAGGCGCCGGTGCTCATCGGCCGCATGGAGGTCGATCATCGGCCGAAGGCCCGCGCCGGCCGCGAGCGGCACGATCGCCGCCGCGAAGGCCGCGGCCACGTCTTCGTGCACGAGCACCCGTCGCGGCGCCATGCAGGTCTGCCCCGCGTTGAAGACCACGCCGTTCCAGATCGACCGCGCCGCAAGGGCTGGATCCGCGTCGGCGAGCACGATCGCCGAGTCGCATCCGCTCAGTTCCAGTGTCGTGGGAAGCATGCGATCCGCGGCGGCCGCGGCCACCCGTCGCCCGACGGAGGTCGATCCGGTGAACACCAGATGGTCGAGATCCGGATCCGAGAGAAGTGCGGCACCGGCTTCTCGGTCGAACGCGGTCGCCTCCAGCACGCCGGCGGGAAGGCCCGCGGCTCGAGCAAGTTCGATGAGTCGCAGCTGGGATCGAGGCGAACGTTCGCTGGGCTTGACGACGACGCGGTTGCCGGCCATGACGGCCTGAATGATCTGGATCCCGAGCAGTTGGATCGGATAGTTCCAGGTGGCGATGATCCCGACCCGACCGAGCGGTACCCGCCGGACCCGCGCCGACTGGCCGAACATCCACCACGGGCGACCCGGAAGACGTCGGTCCGCAAGCAGCCGCGCCCCGCGTCGGGCGTGCCAGCGGGCCGAGGCGACCAGCGGCATCACTTCCGCGACCAGCGTCTCCCACTCGGGCTTTCCGATCTCCTCGGCGACCAACGCCTGGATCCGAGCCCGATCGGCGGCCACGAGACGTCCAAAACGTCCGGCCCATGCCCTGCGGTCGGCGACCGACATGCCGTTCCCCGCGAACGATCGCGTCTGCGCGGGTGAATCGGTGCCGTCCCCCGGCACGACGGCATCGGGAGCGACCTGCCGCGAGGCACGCCGGGAATCGTCCTTCGAAACTACCGGCGCGTCGGGCCCGTCCAACCCGGTTGCGCTCAGTTCTGTCGGCATGCTTCGGCTCCTCGACCGGACCGGTCATCCGCTCGATTGGGGTAGTCTAACCGCCGTTTCGTCGCCGAACCGATCCGGATGCATCCGCACGCAGAACGCATCCATCTCCCCCCGAAAGCGAACCGATCTGCATGATCGCAACCGACCCCACGAGATCGACACCCGGCCGTCCCCGCATCGCCATGGTGGGCGGAGGTCCGGGAGGACTTTCCGCGGCCATGCTGCTGGCCCACGCAGGTGCCGACGTCACGATCCACGAAGCGCGACCCCGACTGGGAGGTCGCACCCGCCGCACGCAGGTCGGTGACTTCGCCTTCGACACCGGGCCGACGTTCTTCATGATGCCCTGGGTGCTCGAGGAGATCTTCTCCGCCTGCGGCCGCCGGCTCGCCGACCACGCCGATCTCCATCGGCTCGATCCGATGTACCGACTGCTGATCGGCCGTCCGGACCAGGACCCCCTGCAGGTCGACGCGACCCAGGACGTGGACCGCATGGCCGCGACCCTTGATGCGATCGAACCGGGTGACGGGGCGGCCTTCCGGCGATTCATGGATGACAACCGCCGCAAGCTCGAGCTGATGACGCCGCTGTTGCGGCGGCCGATCCGATCCCCGCTCGACCTGATCAACATGGACACGCTCAAGGTCGGCCCGCTCCTGAAGCCGTGGCAATCGGTCCACGGGAACCTGAGCGGCTACTTCAAGAACGAGCACGTCCGACTCGCCCTCTCCTTCCAGAGCAAGTACCTCGGGATGAGCCCGTTCGAGTGCCCGGGGCTCTTCTCGATCCTCCCGTTCATCGAGTACGAGTACGGCGTCTGGCATCCCAAGGGCGGATGCAATGCCTTGATCGACGCGATGGCCGAGGTCTTCGTGGAACTCGGCGGGAGCATCCGGCTCGACGACCCGGTCGAGGCCATCGAATTCGACGGCAAGCGGGCCACCGGCCTCCGGTCGAAGTCGGGGATCCATCACTACGACGAGGTCGTGGTGAACGCGGACGCCACCTGGGCGATGAAGAACCTGATCCCGGCGAACCTCCGCCGGAAATGGTCGGATCAGAGGATCGACGCGAAGAAGTACTCCTGCAGCACGTTCATGCTGTACCTCGGTCTCGAAGGCGAGGTGGACCTGCCGCATCACACGATCTACACGTCCGAGACCTACCGGGAGAACCTCGAGGACATCGGCTCCGGAAGGCTCACCGACGACGCGTCGACGTATGTCCACAATCCATCGCGGATCGATTCCAGCCTCGCCCCCGAGGGAGACACCTCGCTCTACGTGCTGGTCCCCACGCCGAACGACGGCGGCACCATCGACTGGGAGACCGCCGGCCCCGCCCTTCGTGAATCGACGCTCGACAAGCTCGGTGACGTGTTCGGGATTCCCGACGTCCGCGGGCGCATCCGGGCCGAGAGGACGGTCACCCCGGTCGACTGGCGGAACGAACGGATCAACCTCGGCGCCACGTTCAATCTGGCCCACGGCCTCGACCAGATGCTTCACCGGCGACCCCAGCACAAGCTCGAAGACGTCGACGGCGTCTGGTTGGTCGGCGGCGGCACCCACCCCGGATCAGGTCTTCCGGTGATCTTCCTCTCCTCCCAGATCACCTCCGGGCTCCTCTGCGAGCGGCACGGACTTCAGGAACCGTGTGCGTGGCGGCCGGTCGCGGACGCCATCGGCGCGGTCTGATCCGGTTCGTCGTAGCATTCCCGCGTGGAACTCACCTACTCGACGTATCTTCGCGTACCCCAACTCCTCGAGCTTCAGGTCCCCGAATCCGACGGGCCCGAGCACGACGAGATGCTGTTCATCGTCATTCACCAGGTCTACGAACTCTGGTTCAAGCAACAGATCCACGAGACCGAGGGCCTGCGGCGCCTGCTCGACGCCGATGATCTCATCGGCGCCGAAGCGACGCTCGGGAGGATCCTGACGATCCTCAAGACCATGGTCGGCCAGATCGACGTGTTGGAGACCATGACGCCGGTCTCGTTCCTCTCCTTTCGCGACTTCCTCGCGAGCTCCAGTGGTTTCCAGAGCGTCCAGTTCCGCGAGTGGGAGTTCATGCTCGGCCACAAGCGGGACCGACCGCTGGCCAACTATCCGGAGGGCTCCGAGGAGCGGACGACGCTCGAACGCCGGCTCCATGAACCATCCGTGTGGGAGGCCGTCCTCGGCTTCCTCTCCCGACACGGCGTCGAGGTCCCGGCCGAAGCCTTCGCCGAAGGAACGGAACCGACCCGGGCCTGCGAAGCGATGCTCCCGGAGCTGATCCGGATGTACCGGGATCTCCCGAGGCTCCGGGGCTTGTGCGAACTGCTCGTCGATCTCGACGAGGGCATCCAGGAATGGCGATATCGCCACGTCAAGATGGTCGAGCGGACGATCGGGTTCAAAAAGGGCACCGGCGGCTCGCCGGGCGTGGGCTACCTCCAAAAGACCCTCTTCCAGCCGCTTTTTCCCGATCTCTGGACGATTCGGACCGAACTCTGACCCCATCGTGACCCGCAACGGGTGATTTGAATGGCATTGACGCGATGCTCGGCTACCTTCTTGAGTCAGGAGAAGACCATGAAGAGCAGAGCACACCGAAAGAATGGATTCGCCACCGCGACGGCGATGACCGTCGTCTGTGTCGCCGTCCCGGCGAGCGGCCAGAACCAGACCGAATCACTTTCGCCGATGGTCACCGGCGGCGTTCCCTTCCAGGTCGAGATGGAGTTGGTCGATTGGATCGGCGACCACCTTCCCGCCATTCATTCGGCGGCGTACGCGATGGTGGACGAACAGCTTCTCCTGGTCGGCGGCAAGACCACCGGGCTCCACAACTTCACCTGCGATCCGGACGTGAACTGGCCCGCGGCCGATTTCAACGGCGAGCTCATGGTGGTGGACTTCAAGACCCGCGAGACCTTCACCAGAGCCCTCGACGGGGGCGGCACCGCGCTGACGCCGAACCAGCGGGCATCGCTGACCTCGAGCAACACCCTCTCCCACCAGTCCGGCGAGCGACTCGTGTCCATCGGTGGGTACGGCGTCGACGAGGCGGGCGACTACGTGACGTTCTCCACCCTCCGCGTGCTCGACGTGCCCGGCGTCATCGACTGGGTGCGTGGCGACCGGGCCCCGCTCGCCGAACACATTCGTTTCCACGAGGCGCCGAAGGATGCACCGCCCGACTTCTTCACCATCTGCGGTGGCGTCCTGATCGAGAACGGCGATGAATTCTGGTCCTGTCTCGGTCAGAACTTCCAGGGCGGATACGTCGACCTGAACTCCTGTCCGTCGATCGGAACCACGCAGGTCTACACCAAGAGCATCCGGCGGTTCACCCTCGACGCATCCCGTCCCGACGCGGCCCCGGTCTATCTCGGCGAAACCGCTTCACCCCCGGCGTGGGCGCGTCGTCGAGACCTCAACGTCCTGCCCGCCGTGGTCCCTGGAGGCGACGGCGCCGTGGCCCTCTCCGGCGTGTTCACGCTGGAGGAAGGGATCTGGACGGCACCCATCGTGATCGATCCGCAAGGCGACATGTCGATGGGCGATCCCGACGCCCCCGGAACGCTGCTGCAGGGGTTCAATGCCTACGAATCCGGGAGACTCTCGCTCTGGTCGGAGCTTCGCCGCGAGAACTGGTTCCTGACCTTCGGAGGATTGGGCTACCAGGTGCTCGCGCAGGGCACCCTGGTCGAGAACTACGGCATCCCCTATTCGAACGACACGCTCGCGATCCGGTATGCCCCCGACACCGACTCGTGGAGCCAGCATCTCATCGGCACCCCCTATCCCCAGAGCACGGATGAGAACGGAAACGTCTGGTTCAACGGCACCGAGACCCTGACCATCCCGCTCATCGACCAGTCACGCCGGCAGATCGATCTCGATGCGATCACCGAACGGACCTCCGTGGCCTACCTCTACGGTGGGATCGTCGCCAACGGCCAGGGCATCGTGACCTTCCCGAACACCTTCGCGTCGAACCAGCTGTTCGAGGTGATCCTCGTTCCCGGTCCCGGCTGCCCCGCCGACCTCGACGACGACGGCAGCGTCACCGCAGCCGATCTCGCGGCACTGCTGCTTGCGTGGGGCAACGCCCCGGCCGGCGTTCGTGCGGATCTCAACGGGGACGGCGTCGTGAACAGCGCGGACATCGGGTGGCTGATCGGAGCCTGGGGAGCCTGCACCGGAGGCTGATGCCCGTGGGATGCGATTCGGATACCGGTCGACGATCCGACGACGACCGTCAGCGGGAGATCGCCCCTTCGCCGCCGAGGATCCTGATCCGTCCGGTTCGCAGGTCCCACTGGACCCGTTCGGCGCGGATGGGCGTCGCCACCCCCTTCGACTGGACGGTCACGACTCGCCCCGGGTCGGCCCGAAGCATCGCGATCTGGGTGTCGACGTTGTAGTCGAACTCGGAGCATTCGACGTCGTGTTCCGGCGTCCGAACGAAGACGCGACCGATCCCCCGCACTCGGACCAGATCCGCCGGTCCCCCGAGCTCCACACCGCTCGAATCGAGTAGTTCCTGCTTCGGTTCCTGCTTCGGATTCTGTTCCGTCGCCTGCTCCTTCGACCGAGCCGGCTTCGCATCGTCGGGCCGTTCGATCGTGACTTCGAGCCGGTCCGCGGTCAGGGACAGCATGTCCTCGGGCTGGAGTCCCGCGTGGAGCACCTCGACCTCGCGTTCCATGACGACGAGGTACCGATCGTCGATCTCGCGATTCATCGTCATTCGACGCGCCCACCGGAATCGACTCGTCCCGTCGATGCCGAAGCCCGCGGTGGAGGCGGGCCCGCGATCTTCCGGTGCCGTGGAGGACTCGGGATCGTGGACGAGCAGACCGCCCGCGCCTTCGACGAGCGCCTCCCTCGACGCGACGAGGTACTCCACCCGCGCCCCTTCCACCCGGAAGAGGCGAGGATCGCCGCGGCGAGCGGCCGTCTTCCAGGTTCGACTCTCCATCACTGCGTCACCACGGGCGACGAGTCGCTTGAGATCCTTGCCACCCTCGTCCGCGAGCAGACCTTCCGATCGCTCGCCGGCCGGGCGCACGCCACCCACCCGGTTCGCCAGGTCGAGCGAGACCTCACGGGCGTCGAGTCGGTCGCTGGTCAACGCATCCGGCGTGCTGCGGACCCGGACATCGCCCTCCAGATCGAGTCGACCGGCGCCATCATTCGCCCGCTCGTCGTATCGCATGGCCTGGGTCCATGTCGCGGCGAGGGAGGTTCTGCTGGCCGGTCTCGGCCGTTCGATCCGATCCCGGGAGGCAGGCACCACGTCCGCGTCGTAGTACCGAAAACGACCGGGCCCCGTTCCGCGAACGGCCCTCGTCGCATCGTCGAACCGCACGTCGCGGAGTCGATCCGCGACCACGTTCGATCGCAGGACCATGACGTCGTCGCCGGTGAGCTGCAGGGTCCGCGCCACGCCGTCGCCTTCAAGGCGATCCGCGAAGACGCGGGCCCCCTCCTCCAGCCGGACCTGCACGCCGTCCGCGGCATCGACCCGCGTGATCTCGACCGCGCCCATCTCGTCGCCGCCGAAGCCGCCACCATCGGCGACGCCATCGCCCTCTTCTTCTTCCGCTCGGGGCCGGAATCGGACGACGAGCCGATCGGTCCACATCGTCTGGCCCGGATCACTCGCCTCGACATCACCTTCGGCGATCATCTCCGTCGGAACCGTGCGGCCATCCTCGGTTCGTTGAAGTCCCAGATCGATCGAAGCCGCCTCGAGCGATCCGATTTCACCGACTCGGTCAACCCGCGCCCCCCCGGTCGCGAGAATCCGTTCGATCGAATCGACCTCGCCACCGTCAGCGAAGTCCACGACCAGGGCCTGCGACCCCAGTTTGAAATCGTCGCTGGCGACTCGGACGTCTCCTTCGAACCGCGCCTGTTGCAGGCGGCCATCGTCGTCGAGGTCGTCGAAGTCGAGGTCGACGCCGCCTTCCCACTCGATCTCCAACCGGGGCGGTACGTCCGCATCCACGGGCGTCGATTCCTGCCCGATGGCGGCCACCGCGGCCCACGCCACGACCCGATCCGCGCCCGGCCCCGCGGCCAGCATCGTTTCGAGTCCGTGGACGAAACGTTCCGCGGCCGTGCCGAAAGCGGTCCGAACCTGCATCGCGGTGTCGGGCGCGAATCGCATCCGACCCGGGCCGATCAGGCCTCCGGTTCCCTCGGACCGCACCATCCAGAACCGGCCTCCGGCAAGGCTGAATCGGGGACTCTCGATCCGGAGGGGATTGGCTTCGTCGCCGACGAGTTCGATCCGTTCGGATGCCGAACGGTATTCGAGCCGAGCACACGAACCCACCGCCGCGTTGCCATCGTCGGCCAGTTCGATGCCCCGGCCGTCGTTCGATTCGATGATGATCTCGGAATCGCCATCGCCGGTCATTCTCACGGCCGCGGCGGGATCCGGCACCATCACAAGCCTTCCCGTGTAGTGGACGCGAACCACCTCGTCGTCGAGCCTCGGAACCATCGGCTCGGCGGGGCCGAAGGCGGCCGCGGTGACCGCAACGAGATTCGAAGGCGTCGGAGACATGCCGGAGCCCCGGACCGGCCCGCCCGCGATCGGACCGCCCTCGAGCCCGGAATCGCCCAGCGTGAAGGTCGCGACGAGTCGGTCTCCGGACACCGTGCTTCGCATCGTCCCGCCGTTGACGTCGCGAACGACCCGCTCCACCACCACCTCGTCCTCCAGCACCAGTCGATACCACGCCTCCGGGTCGGCCACCGCGGGCGCAGCCTGCGACCTGGAAGACGGCCCCGAGCCCCCGGTGTTCGATCGGACGGCCGCATCCGGCTCGCGTGCGGACCAGGCGTCCGCGGCGGAAGCGACCTCCGTCGCGGCACGGTCGGCACCACCGGTCGTCCGGGATGCCGTGGTCGCCCCCGCGACGTCGACCGGCTTGGAGATCGGAAGCGACTTCGATACCGCCTCGGTGGCCGGGAGCCGACGGCTGGGACGGATGAGGATCGGTTCGGTGGCCCGCTCGACGGTGAGCTGCGAAATCCGGGTTCCATCGTCCTCGAACAGGATTCTCAGATCCTCGCCCGCGAAGGTGGCCTCCGGCGTGGTCACACGGACGGCTCGCGGGCTGTGGATCTCACCGGCCGCGGCGTCGTAGACCGCGGATTCCGCCTCGATCGTCACCGCGGGTGCTTGATCCTCCAGCGGCGCGTCCATCCCATCGACGGGCGGCTCGTAGATTCGAATCTCGACGTCGCCCTCCAGACGGCCGGACTCGATCGCCTGATTCGGAACCCGCATGGTGCCGGCGATCGCACGCATCTCGACGACGCGGCCGTTGCGCGGGTGGAGCCTCGCCCAGGGGCGCTGCATCTCCACCCAGGCGTCGGGAAGCGGGTCGATTCGAACCGCACCGTACTCCTGTGCCAGCGCCCCGTCCTCACCCGCGACCTGGACCGACGCGCCGTCTCGGAGCGAAGCCATCACGTCACGGTCGAGCTCCGCCGCGGGCCGCGCAAATTCGTCTTCGGTCGGGGTCGACGGCACGGCGATGCGATCGAGATCGACCATCCGCTTGAGGTTGGAGCGTTCCGGCCGTTGATCGAGCCGCCAGACGACCACCACGATGAGCACCGCGACCACCACGCCGAGGCCGATGAGGATCAGCGGGCGTCGATCGACGGCGCCGCGACGGACGCGGGGCTCCGATCGGTGTCGCGACACCGGGGCCGGGTACGACATCGTTTGATTCATGGTCTTCATCCGCACGACCGTCTCCTTCCGCGCGACCGAGGCGCTCAGCCTCGCTCGCGGTAGCGTTCCACCGAGCTTTCCCAGTCACCTTGCGCCTTGAGAAGCAGTTCGACGACTTCGCGAACCGCCCCTCGGCCTCCCCTCGCCGTGGTCACATGGCACGCCGCTTCGATGACCTCCGAGGCGGCGTCCTGCACGGCCACAGGGTAGCCACACCGTTCCAGAATCGGCAGGTCGGGCAGATCGTCACCGACCATCGCGGTTTCCTCGGCATCGACGCCGAGTGAGGCCAGCAGTGCTGCGAACGCCTCACCCTTCCGCTCGACGCCTTCGACGAGGTGCTCGATTCCCAACTCGCGGGCCCGGTGACGGAGCGCCTCGCCACGGCGGCCGGTGATGATCGCGATCATCCCGCCCTGCCGCTGCCACATCCGGATCGCCGTGCCGTCGCGGACGAAAAACCGCTTCGTCTCCACACCGGCGTCGTCGATCAGCACCGAGCCGTCGGTGAGGACACCGTCGACGTCGAGGCAGAGCAGTCGGATTCGAGTGGGATCGTGGCGGGCCATGCCGACATGCTACCCGTGGTCGGGCTCGCGCCGGGCGGACCACCATTGGTGGCGGCGTCGAAGATCAGGCCGGGACGCGGAGTCGGGACGCGGACACGGCTTCGCCACAACTTTCGGCGACGGTTCGGAGCCGTTCCGCGATGATGCCCAGATCCCCGGGCCGTCGGGCCGGGGCGGGTTCGAGGCAGGAATGGACGAGCTCATCCACGCCACCGGGGAGGTCCGGACGAAGTCGCCGGAGGGGCATCGCCGGGCTCGTGCCATCCATCATTTCGCTGGACGCGTACCGGCCGGTCAGGCAGCGATACATCGTCGCGCCGAGCAGAAAGGCGTCGGTGCGTTCGTCGATGGCGCCGAGTGACGCCTGCTCGGGTGCGAGGAAGCCCGGCGTCCCCTGGATCCTGGACTTCCGTTCGCCGAGGCGGCAGGCCTGGCCGAGGTCGATGATCGTGCCTCGTCCGTCCGTGCCGACGAGGATGTTGCCGGGCTTGAGATCCGCATGGGCGTAGCCGACCTCGTGCAGATGGCGAAGGCCGTCGGCGATGGTCGCGAAACACCGGAAGATGCTCGCCGAATCCTCGAGGTTGGCGGCGTCGAGTGGGACGCCGTCGACGAAGTCGAGGATCAGCGCGAGTTCCGACGTTCGGACGATCTCCCGGTACCGGAGAAGTCGCTGGGCGGATCTCACGGCCGGATGGTCCACCTTGGAACCGACTTCGAACTCCCGTTCGACCTGAGCGAGGAAGCGACGATCCCGAGCGCCTCGGGCGGTGACGTGCTTCAGTGCATGAAGCGACCGGCTGCGGGGGTCCGATACCACGTAGAGCCGGCTGGCGGCGCCTTCGCCGATCGGCTCGATGACTCGGTAGCCGTGGATTTCGCGGGGTGTCGTCGACTGATTGCTGACCATCATTGGCTCCCTGCTCGTTGAACGCGTGCATTCGGTGCGACCGGGGTTTCGGTTTCCATTCCGGGTCCCGAATCCGACGAATTCCGGGCCGAGGCCGACATCGAGGAAACGTTGATCCGGCCGCCTCCCGTCACCATCCGGCCCGATTCCGAACCTCGACCGAACTCCCGTAACTCGGACGGCCGGAATCGTGACACCAGAAGATCAGGAAACGATGTTCGACCGGTGAAGATGGGACTTTTTCGGGCGTGATGACGCATCCGCCCCGGCCGACTGCTTTCTGTGATTTCGCGGTCGACGATTTCACGATCCGGGTCCGGATCAAGCCGCCCGGTCTCGTTCCGCCACCTGCTCGAAATCACCGAGTCGCCGGATCTCCTCGAGCCGATGGACCACCTCGGCCATGCCGATCGGTCGCCTCGTCGGATCCGGTTGCAGACATTGGTCCATCAACCGCACCAGGCCCACCGAAACCGTGCATCGTTCCAGTTCGCCGATCCACTGCGCGTGAAGATCGATCCAGTCCGCGGCACACAGCTCACGGGCATTTTCCATCGCCAGCCGATGCCGGAAGATCATCGCCGCCATGGTGGCCGCGAAACCGAAGACGTCGGATCGCGCGGTCAGGATGCCCCCGAGAAACTGCTCGGGGCTCGAATAGCCGGGGTTGCCCGATCCGGCTTCGGCGATCACCCCATCCTCGGTCGCGTCGCCGAATCCGATCAGCACCGGAAAATCCTGGTGATCGACGACCACGTGACGGGGCCGGATCGAACCGTGGACGAATCCCTGCTCATGGACGTGCGAGACGGCTCGCCCCAGTTGCTCCATCACTCGAAGCATCGCGTTCCCATCGGTCACCGCCCATCGATCGAGGGTCGGGCCGTCCACATACTGCTGGAAGAGCCCCACCTCTCTCAGCCGAAACCGGCTGCGAACCCGCTGCAGCCGATGGACCCGTCGAACGCCGGCATGGTCGAACCGCCGCATGATCTCGTGTTCATCCACCAGGCGGTGGAGGAGGCCGTCCTCATCCGCCCCGTCCCGGACCGCATGCTTCAGGGCCCGAAGGGCGCCGTCAACCGGATCCACGACGAGGTGCGTCGCGGACGATGAACCCTCGTTCAGGGTTGCGAGCACCCGGTGTCCCATCAGCTGGCCGCGGGATGCGGCCGGACTGGACGCGGACTCGCCCTTCATGTTCTTTTTCAGAATCCCCAAGGTCATTTTCTCCCTGCCATGAACCTCAGGTCCACGGACGTTCCCAGCTGGAACAGTCCGAAACAGGGGGCACGGAAGCAAGAAACCGAGGGAGCAGAAACAACAACGGTGGTTCGGTCGCACCAGTCGAGCCGGTCGTACGACCCTTCGATCAGCCCGAGATCGACTGTGCGAGAAGCACGACCGCGACGTCGTAAAGGGCGTGGGTGGCGGCGACGACCCCGAAACCACGCAGGAGGTAGACGACCGAGAAGTAGGCCCCGCTGCCGAGGTAGAACAGGGCCAGACCGGGCATCAGGCCACCTTCAGACGTCTGGATCGGGTGGTAGAACATGAAAGCGACGGATGAGACCACCACCGCGAGGAAGACCGTCGTCCGGTGTGAACGCCCGAGGCCGTCGACCAGCACACCATGCACGATGGCGATGAGCGCCCACCGAAAGACGAGTTCCTCGTAGAGCCCGGCGCCGACCCCCATGGCCACGCGATCGAAGAGCCCGTCCGGGTTCGCGTCGGCGACCTGCAGTTCGATACCGCCACCCACCAGCACCCGGGCGAAGACCAGGAGCGGGAGAACCAGGAGGATCGACTCCGCCCACATCAAGCCCACCGTTCCCCAGTGCACCGACCACGATCGCTTCGAAAGGAACTGCCACGCCACGAGGACGACGACCAACAGCAGGCCCGGCAGCATCAGCCCCAGTCCGGTGACGCCGAAGATCGAAAAGAGATCGTGGATGTAGCGGTGGGCGAGGTTCGTGACGGGGATGCCGCCATCGGGCCTCGCCGCCAGAAGCAGGCCTGCCTCGTACACCGCCACGAGTGGCAGCAACAGCACGAGGATCTCGAGCGGTCGCTGCGATCTTTCCCAATACGGCCCGGCCCAATGGGAGCCGGCCCGCACCTGTCCCGACGAATTCGAGGACGAGCGGGCCGGTCGCGCCATGGCAGCGGAGCCTCTCTCTCGCATCGCCTGAAACGGGACGCGAGGGGCGAGTCGGATCGATCAGGCCGCGGCGGCCTTCAGATCACGAAGTCGTCGCGAAAGACGGCTCTTCCGACGTGCCGCGGTGTTGCGGTGCATTGCGGGGGTGCAAGCGACCTTGTCGAGCACCGAACAGACCTTTCGGAATTCCGTCTCTGCATTGCCGACATCCTTGTGCTGGACGGCAGAGAGGAAACTCTTGATCTGGTTCTTCACTCGACGCTTGCGCCAGTTGTTGAGGGCGCGACGCTTGGCGCTCTGACGAACGCGCTTCTTGGCTGATTCAGTATTCGGCACGAGGCCTATCTCCTGCGAGGATGCGAACCGGGCATTATCTACAACCTCCAGCGGGATGCAACCCCGATTCCCATCAATCGGCGGGAGATTCGCGATTCTCAACCCGCTAGGATCGTTTCAGATGCACGCGCCGACCACGAATTTTCTGACGGTCACCGCTTCCGACCGGCATGCGGACACCCGGACCGCGGCCCTCGCCGTCGCCGCGACGCTTCGGGAGACCCTCCCAGCCCCCCCCCAGGCGGTCCTCGTGATCGCCAGTTTTCACCATGCCGCGGTCGTCCCGGAGGCGGTTCGGACCATCCGAGAGTCGCTGGATGCGCCGGCGACGGTCGGATTCACCGCCCGGTCCCTGATGGAGGGATCCGAGGAGTTCGATCGAGGACCGGCCCTCGCCGCGATGGCGGTCACGGGACCCGGAATGCGGGCCCGTGCGTTTCGATTCGATCACCGCGACGGCCCCCCGGAAGCATGGTCCCGCGAGCTCGTTCGAAGCCGCCTGCGGCCCATGTCCCCGCCCCGCGGCGTGCTGGTCTTCGGTGATCCGTTCAGCACCGGATCCAACGCACTCCCCACGCGTCTCGCCGATGCGGTCCTGCCCGACGTTCCCGTCTGCGGCGGCCTCCTGAGCGGGGCGAGCCAGGCGAACGCCAATGTGCTGGTCGCCGACGACCACGTCTCCAACTCCGGGGCGGTGGGACTCGTGTTCGAGGGTGACGTCGAAGTGGAATCGGTGATCTCCCACGGCACGAGGGGCGTGGGACCGACCCTCGTCGTGACCAAGGCGGACCCGTCCGGAATCTCGGAACTCGCCGGGCGCCCCGCGGCGACGGTGCTCGATGAGCTGCTCGCCGAGCTGCCCGCTCAGGACCGCACCACGCTGGGCCGGACGCCGCTCATCGGCATCGCGATCGATGCGACGAAATCCCAGCAGGGTCGGGGCGATTTCCTCGTTCGCCCGATCGCCGCGGTCGATCGACGCTCCGGCACGCTCCTGACCACGGGACGCGTCGCGCGTGGATCGACCATCCAGTTCCACGTCCGGGATGCCGCGATCGCGGCGGACGATCTCGATATGTCCCTCGACCTCGCGATCATGGATGACCGTCCTCCCGCCGGAATCCTGCTGGCCGGCTCGGCCGGTCGCGGCGCCTCGCTGTTCGGCGCGAGCGGCCACGACTCCGGCCGGATTCACGAACGTCTCGGCGAACCCCCGCTCATCGGATTCGAAGCGGCGGCGGAGATCGCGTCGATCGCCGGCCGCCCGAGAATCGCGGGCCTCGGCCTCTCCGCCATGCTCCTCCGGGGTCGGGAGCCGCGAAGGAACCCTTCCGACGACGGCCGGTAGGAGGGAAGGCACCCCCGCAGGACGCCGCGAGGCTCCAAAGCAAGGTGCAGCGATGAATCGGCCCGATAAGGTCGTCAGGTCGATGTACCGAAGGGAATTCGCCTCGGGATCGACGCGAATGGATGAAGTACGCGGCCCGGCCCGCGAAGATGGATCAGACTCACCCCGTCGCGGGACGCCGTACGAAAGCGACGCCCCGCCACGCGCGTTCGGATTGACTTCCACGAGAAAGCACCGCCCATGGGTATCGGCACCATCCTGGTCGAACGAGGCCTGATCACCGAGTCGCAGCTCGACGAGGCGATCGCGGACCAGAAGCGCACCGGCGAGAGGCTCGATCACGTCCTCGTCCGCCTCGGGTGCGTCGATGCCGACAAGGTCCTGGAGGCCATCGGACGGCAGTTCGACATGGAGATCGTCGATCTCTCCGAGATCGAGGTCGACGACGAGACGCTACGAACCCTCCCGTCGCGGCTGGTCTTCAAGCAGCTCTGCGTACCGATCCGCCGGACGGCGACCACGCTTCACATCGCGACCTGCGACCCCTTCGAACTCAGCGCCTTCGACGAGCTTCGCCTGCTGACCGGGCTGGGCGTCGAACTCGTGCTGGCCGATGAACGCGACCTCCGCAAGTTCATCCGCTCCCACTACGGCGTGGCCGGCGACACGCTCGACGCGCTCGCGAGCGATGACGAGGAGGGCACCGACCTGCTCGCCGACCCGACGAGCGGCGAACTCGACGCGGACGAGGAGGCGAGCGTCATCAAGCTCGTCAACGATCTCCTGCTCGAGGCGATCCGGGAACGGGCGACGGACATCCACATCGACCCCTACGAGGACGAATTGACGATCCGATACCGGATCGACGGGGTGCTCAGCGAGGCGGGCGTCCCCCCGACCGTGAACCGGTTCAGGAATGCCATCGTGAGCCGCCTCAAGATCATGGCGGGTCTCAACATCGCCGAAAAACGGAAGCCCCAGGACGGACGGATCACCCTCCGACACAAGGGACGGGAGTTCGATCTCCGCGTCTCGATCATCCCCATGATCAGCGGCGAGGGGGTCGTGCTCCGCGTCCTCGACAACAGCGTCGCCCGCCTCGGACTCGAGGACCTTGGAATGCCGCCGACCATTCTCGAGCGATGGGACACCGTGATCACCCGCCCGCATGGCATCCTTCTGGTGACCGGCCCCACGGGGTCGGGCAAGTCGACGACGCTCTACGGGTCCCTCAACCGGATCGTGAGCGATGCGGTGAAGGCCATCACGGTCGAAGATCCCGTCGAGTATCAGGTGGACGGCGTGAACCAGATTCAGGTGAACAACGCCACCGACATGACCTTCGCGGCGGGGCTCCGAGCGATCCTCCGGCACGATCCCGACATCATCATGATCGGCGAGATCCGCGATCTCGAGACCGCCGAAGCCGCGGTCCAGGCCTCCCTGACCGGCCACCTCGTATTCTCGACGCTTCACACCAACGATGCGGCTGGTGCGACCACCCGGCTGCTCGACATGGGAATCGAGCCGTTCCTGGTCGCCTCCAGCGTGGAAAGCATTCTGGCCCAGCGGCTGATTCGTCGGGTTTGCGAACAGTGCGGCCAACGGCGTGAAATGACCGCTTCCGAACTCCCGGAAGGCCTCCAGCCACCCCCCGACGGCATGGTGATGGAGGCTCCGGGGTGCCGAGAATGCCGACGAACCGGTTTCCGTGGTCGGGTCGGGGCGTTCGAGCTGCTCCGAATGACGGATACGGTCCGCGATCTGGTGGTCAAGCGGGCGGATGCGACCAGGATTCGAGCCGCCGCGGTGGCGGAGGGCGAGCTGAACCTGCTCCGGGACGCCGCCTGGGACCTCGTTCGCCGGGGCGTGACCACCCCGGCCGAGGCGATGCGGGTGATCCGCGTCTGATCGACCAGCGGCGGACTCGCCCCGCGTCGATCCCGCCACCGACCCGGAGACGCGATTGCGTGGTTCCCCCGCCACGATCTCCAGTTCTGGAACCGCTGGTCTCCTTTCAACGAACCGAACGGCTTGACGGCGACCCCCGGTCGGCCGACACTACGGGATCGAACCGCGGGCGAGCGCCCGCAATCCCGGTACCGTCGTTCGCCCGGCGGTCCGGAAAGTTGATTCGCAAGAGCGGAAATCAGGTCTTCGCGGAAGCGGAGCCATGGAGAATCCCCAATGGCGCGAGGTTCTGGTGCCGGTACCGGCGTG